>NZ_AFOC01000014.1:0-47213 GCF_000224455.1 endosymbiont of Riftia pachyptila (vent Ph05) | reverse complement strand
CCTGCATCAACAACAATCCGAAACCGGCTGCTGCTGATCTCACCATTGGCCAAGATGCTGACGGTGAACTCATAGGTTCCCGCCTGATTCGGTATACCGGAGATGCGCAGGCGATCTGCAGTGGCGCCTGGCGCGTATGTGAGTCCCGGCGGCATACCGCTGGAGACACTCCAGCTCATGCCGCTGACGAGCGTGGATGCCTGCAACTCGACTTCGTAGGAGCGCCCGGCGGTGCCGGAGGCGAGGGACGCGGGCATCGTTGCCGCGGTGCCGCCTGACTCGCCACTTAAATCAGTGCCGGAAGAGGCATCAGGCTGGCTGCTACTAACCGCCGTTGCGGCAGTCTCGCTCACACTGCCACCGCCACAGGCGCTCAGACCAAACAGGAGCAGCACTGTAAGCGCCAGCCTGGTCCCGTTCGATAACACTCTTCTACACTTCAACATATCTGCTTCCCAATTTGGTTTCCCGCCTGATCCACCACACCCCGAACCAGGGGTGAAATACCCTCTGATACCGCCTGTAGCGATCGATGCATTTCATTCTGAATGCAGTAATGGCGGAAGTTAAAAGGGAGTCTTCCAAACAGCGATGGAGGTCCGAGCCAAGCATCGAGCCTGTAGCAGTTTCAGTCGTTTTGTGCGCTGCGTTGTCAGCGTATTTTTCCGATTAGAAGGCAGGCAATGGGGAAAATCTGCAACACGCAGAGACAAAAAAACCGGCGGACATTGCTGCCCCCCGGCCCTTGGATTCAACTGTGAAACTCTCTAATGCTCACGATAGCGGACATCTGTCCAGCACCTCGGCAGCGTCTCTCCGGAAGGAAAGATTAGATCACCTTTGGTGAAGCTTTCCGGATCCTGCATCTCTTCGCCGGCATGCATACGACCGACGATCTCCGTGTGGTTGGGGTCGAAGAGATCAACCTGCGTCAGCACCTCAACCAGCTTTTCCGTGTTTTTCTGCATCAGGAACATGGCATACCTCCTAGCAAATGGAAAAGGGCCGAATCGACTTACCTTGTACTTTAATTATGGGGTCCCCCGTTCATTTTTCAAATGCTCCAGGTCCTTGAAACCAGCCAGCAGGCAAATTCAGCCTTGCTGCGCCTACCACTCCTCGGGGGTACAGGCCTTCTTGATAGAGAGCGCGTGCAGCTCATCATTGGCGATCTGTTCCTGCACCGTCGCCAGCACCATGCGGTGTTTCTGGATCAGGGATTTCCCCGCAAACTCGGCGCTGATCACCACCGCCTCAAAGTGGCGACCATCACCCGTCACTGTCACCTCAGCACCCGACAGCCCGGCGCGGATGAGCTCTTCAACCCTTGTGGTTTCCATCTTGTTCCTCCAAATAGAATCGTGGTGAGAAAATATCCCATCGGCAGGCTTCAGCTGGTGACGGGTCCCATCGACGCACCGCCTCCCCTAGCGTCCCCCGCTTCTAAAGCTCGCGGGTGGCGAGGAAGCGCACCTCGGGCCAGCGCTCCTCCGCCAGGCTCAGGTTGACCCGGGTCGGCGCCAGATAGACCAGCTGATCGTCGCCGTCGAGAGCCAAGTTTGCCTGGTTCTTCTCCTTGAATTTTTGCAACATCTTCTCGTCATCGCACTCCACCCAGCGGGTGGTGGCGACGCTGACCGACTCAACTATCGCCTCCACGTTGTACTCGCCCTTCAGGCGCTGCACCGCCACCTCAAACTGCAGCACGCCCACCGCGCCGAGGATCAGATCGTTGTTCTTCAGCGGCCGAAACACCTGAGTGGCGCCCTCCTCGCAGAGCTGCAGCACCCCCTTCAGCAGCGCCTTCTGCCGCAGCGGATCTTTCAGCACCACCCGGCGAAACAGCTCTGGCGCAAAGTAAGGGATGCCCTCGTATTTCAGCTCTTCGCCCTCGGTGAAAGTATCACCGATCTGGATCGTGCCGTGGTTGTGCAGGCCGATGATGTCGCCGGGCCAGGCCTCCTCCACGTGCTTGCGCTGGTCGGCCTGGAAGGTGATGGCGTTGCTCACCTGCACCGTCTTGCCGATGCGCACATGCTTCATCTTCATGCCCTTGCGGTAACTACCGGAGCAAACCCGCAGGAAGGCGACCCGGTCACGGTGCTGTGGGTCCATATTCGCCTGGATCTTGAACACAAACCCGGTGAACTTCTTCTCCGACGGTGCCACTTCGCGCTGCTGGGTGTTGCGCGACAATGGGCATGGGGAGTACTCAACGAAGGCGTCGAGCAACTCCTTGACACCGAAGTTATTGATCGCCGAGCCAAAGAAGACCGGAGTCTGCTCGCCGCGGGCGTAGGCCTCCAGATCCAGCTCATTGGAGGCGCCGCGCACTAGTTCGATCTCCTCACGCAACTCATCAGCCATGTCGCCGATCATCTCATCCAGTTTGGGGTTGTCGAGCCCCTCGATCACCTCGCCCAGCTGGATCTTACCGCCGTGGGTGGCACTGAACAGATGGGTGGTGTCGGAACGCAGATCGTAGACCCCCTTCAGACGCTTGCCCATGCCGATCGGCCAGGAGACCGGCGCGCACTGAATCTTCAGCACATCCTCGATCTCGTCCAGGATCTCCAGCGGGTCGCGCCCCTCCCGATCGAGCTTGTTGACGAAGGTGAGGATGGGGGTGTCACGCATGCGACAGACCTCCATCAGCTTGATGGTGCGTTCCTCCACGCCCTTCGCCACGTCGATCACCATCAGGGCCGAGTCCACCGCCGTGAGGGTGCGATAGGTATCCTCTGAGAAGTCCTCGTGGCCGGGAGTGTCAAGCAGGTTGACGATCTCGTTGCGGTAGGGGAACTGCATCACCGAGGAGGTCACCGAGATGCCGCGCTCCTTCTCCATCTCCATCCAGTCGGAGGTGGCGTGGCGCGCCGCCTTGCGCCCCTTCACCGTACCCGCCATCTGGATCGCGCCGCCGTAGAGCAGCAGCTTCTCGGTGAGAGTGGTCTTACCGGCATCCGGATGGGAGATGATAGCGAAGGTGCGCCGCCGGCTGAGTTGTTCGAGCAGTTCGTCTGACATGGTGCTGAATCGGGTCGGGAAAACAGAGCATTATAGCGCAATAGGCACTGCTGCGAGCCCCCGGCCCGTTCGCTCAGAAAGACAGGGTCAGCAGCAGCGCATCCTCACGCCCGCCGATGGCCGGGTAGTAGTCGCGCCGCCGCCCCACCTCGACGAAACCGATCTGCCGATAGAGCCGGTGCGCCGGGCGGTTGCTCTCGCGCACCTCCAGGTAGGCCGCCTCGGCGCCATGCTGCCGCCCCAGTTGCAGCAGCCGTTCGACCAGTCTGCGCCCCAGTCCAAGCCGCTGCCAGCCGGGGTCGATACAGATGTTGAGCAGGTGGCACTCGTCCACCACCACCGACATCACCCCGTAGCCAACAATCTGCTGATCCACTGTCACCACCCAGCAGCAGTATCCCACCTTGAGGCAGTCGCGCAGAATGCCGAGGGTCCAGGGGAAGGGGTAGACGCGCTGCTCGATCTGTAATACCTGCTCCAAATCCTCTGCCTGCATCGGCCGCAGATCGAGCAGCGGGTCCTGCAGTTGGGTACTCACCGGGCGACCCCACGCAATACTGACAGTGCCAACTGCAGGTCGGCCCAGGCTTTGCCCTTCTGCTCCGGTGAACGCAGCAGGTAGGCCGGGTGATAGGTCACCACCAGTGGGATCGCGCTGCTGCCAAAGTTATGGATGCGGCCACGCAGCTTGCCCACGGCGATCTCGGTCTTGAGCAGATTCTGCGCCGAGATGCGTCCCACCGAGAGGATCACCCGCGGACGAATCAGGGCGATCTGGCGCAGCAGATAGGGCTCGCATTTAAGCGCCTCCTCCGATCGTGGATCGCGGTTGCCCGGCGGTCGGCACTTGAGGATATTGGCGATGAAGACCTGCTGGCGCTTGAGACCCATCGCCAGCAGCATCTCGTTAAGTAGCTGACCGGCACGACCGACGAAGGGCTCGCCCTGACGATCCTCGTCGGCACCCGGCGCCTCGCCGATAATCAGCAGATCGGCCTGGCGGTTACCAACACCAAACACGGTCTGGGTGCAACCCTCGCGCAACTGACAGAGACGGCATCCTTTGACCCGTTTTTCCAGGGCAGGCCAGTCGAGCCCGGCCACATCCGACTCGGCAGGCGAAGCCTGATAAGCCTCCTCCGGCACCACCGGCTCGATCTCCAGCGGCTCCCAGTTCCCCTCCAGCGGCGGGGCCTCGTCGAGCCAGGCGGGCGGCATCTCTCCACTTTCCGCAGGCGGGGCCACGACCGGCTCTGGCGCGGGCGGCGAAGCGAGCTGTGGCTTGTCCAACGCAGGCGGCTCAGCCGGTTCAGGCTGAAGCTCCGTCAGGGAGTCACGGCGCTGCCACACCGTGATCCCAATGGTCTCGAGATAGCGCCGGCGAGTCGCCTCATCCATCGACATCAGGGCCTCCCCGGATCAGACATCACCGCCCTGCGGGTGCGCCTTCTCCACCGGCTCCATAATCTTGTTCACCGCGTTGATATAGGCCTTGGCGGAGGCGATCACGATGTCGGTGTCGGCTCCCTGACCGTTAACGATATGCCCGCCACGCTCCAGCCGCACTGTCACCTCGCCCTGGGCATCGGTGCCGCTGGTGATGTTGTTGACCGAGTAGAGCAGCAGCTCGGTTTCGCTATTGACCAGCGCTTCGATCGCCTTGAAGGCGGCATCCACCGGGCCACCGCCAGCGGCGCTGTCGGCACGCTCCTCGCCGTCGATGCAGATCACCACATCGGCGTGGGGGGTCTCGCCGGTCTCGGAGCAGACCTTCAGCGAGACCAGCTTGACCCGCTCGTTCTTCGCCTTGGTCGCTGCATCGGTGACCAACGCCTGCAGATCCTCATCGAAGATCTCATGCTTCTTGTCGGCGATATCCTTGAAACGGGAGAAGGCGGCGTTCAGCTCCTCCTCGGAGCCGAAGCTGATGCCCAACTCATCCAGGTGGGAGCGGAAGGCGTTGCGCCCGGAGTGCTTGCCCAACACCATCCGGTTCCGGCTCCAGCCCACATCCTCGGCACGCATGATCTCGTAAGTCTCGCGGGACTTGAGCACACCATCCTGATGGATACCCGACTCGTGGGCGAAGGCGTTGGCGCCGACGATCGCCTTGTTCGGCTGCACCGGAAAGCCGGTGATATTGGAGACCAGCTTGGAGCAGGCGACGATCTGGGTGGCATCCAGGCCGCTGTTGCAGGTGAAGTAGTCGGCACGGGTGCGCACCGCCATCACCACCTCCTCCAGGGAGGCATTGCCGGCCCGTTCGCCGAGGCCGTTGATGGTGCACTCCACCTGACGTGCGCCGTTGGCCACCGCCGCCAGGGAGTTGGCCACCGCCAGCCCGAGGTCATTGTGGCAGTGCACCGAGAAGATCGCCTTGTCCGCATTGGGGATACGCTCGCGCAGGGCACGGATGGTCTCGCCAAACTGATCCGGCATCGCATAGCCCACGGTATCGGGCACATTGAGGGTGGTGGCACCGGCATCGATTACCGCCTCGAAGATCCGGCACAGAAAGTCGAGCTCGGAACGGCCTGCATCCTCAGCGGAGAACTCCACGTCGTCGGTGTAGTTGCGCGCCCGCTTGACCGCCGCCACCGCCTGCTCTACCACCTGATCCGGCGACATGCGCAGCTTCTGCTCCATATGGATCGGCGAGGTGGCAATGAAGGTATGGATACGCCCTGAGTTGGCCTCTTTCAGCGCCTCGCCGGCGCGCTCGATATCCTTGTCCAAGGCGCGCGCCAGGCCGCACACGGTGGAGTCCTTGATCGCGCAGGCCACCGCCTGCACCGCCTCAAAATCACCTTGGCTGGCGATCGGGAAACCGGCCTCGATCACGTCCACCCGCAGCTTCTCCAACGCCTTGGCGATGCGCACCTTCTCCTCTTTGGTCATCGAGGCACCGGGGCTCTGCTCACCATCTCGAAGGGTGGTATCAAAAATGATCAATCTGTCTGGGTTGCTCATGCTTCAACTCCATCTATGACGCGCCTGACTGGAATACGCCACAGGTTTAATTCTGTCGATTGGGATGTTGCTCTAGTTGTGGCGTAGATTCTGGCCCCCGCCGGGGCATCGTCAGTTGCATGCCCCTCAGGGCAGCAGTCGCAGCAACAGAGAAAAGAGGAGGTCAGTCAGACGCGCAGCAGACACCGCCCCCTGGAAGGGCAGGTCAAACAGCTTGTGATGCGCAATCTGATTCATCAATCGAGTGTCCGCTCAAGAGGCTTCGAATATAACCCAAGCCCCCAGTATTGCCAACCGTCCAGGCAAGCGTCTAGGCAATCTGCCACAAACCAAACTCAGCCCTTCTTTTCAGGCTTCTGTGGCTCGGCCACTTCACCCTCCGCACCGGCCGTCCGCCGGGAGCGCCACTCGCGCAATTGGCTCAGGGTCATTACCGGTCCGGAGATAGCGTAGACGAAGAAGATCAGAAACAGCACCACCGGCGGCTTGGCGAGCAGGATCGCAAAACCCAGCATCACCACCACCAGCACGATGAAGGGGACTTTGCCGTGGAAGTCGATCTCTTTGAAGCTGTTGTAGCGCACATTGCTCACCATCAGCAGCCCAACCACGATAGTCAGCGGCGCCACCAGCCATTCGACGGCACCCCCGGCGATCCCGTAATCGACACCCAGCCAGACGCTGCCGGCGATGATTGCGGCCGCTGAGGGGCTCGGCAGCCCCTGAAAGTAACGTTTGTCCGCCACCCCAATCTGGGTGTTGAAACGGGCCAACCTCAGCGCCGTACCGGCAGTGTAGACAAAGGCCGAGATCCAGCCCAGCTTACCCAGGTCGGTAAGAGCCCAGAGATAGATCACCAACGACGGTGCCAACCCAAACGCCACCATGTCGGCAAGGCTGTCGTACTCTGCGCCAAACGCGGTCTGGGTGTTGGTCATGCGCGCCACCCGGCCATCCAGCCCGTCCATCAGCATCGCCACAAAGATCGCAATCGCCGCCGCTTCAAAGCGATCATTCATCGCTGCGAGGATCGCGTAGAAGCCGGCAAACAGGGTTGCAGTAGTAAACAGGTTGGGCAACAGATAGATGCCGCGGCTGCGCTTTTTCGGTTTCTCTGGAGCTGTCTCCATCTGGCTGATCCTGTTTTGGTGGGGGGCTCAGTATAAACGACTGCGCCATGGGCTCGAAGTACGACGGCACCCCCAGAAACCCGCCAGCGCCGAACCGAAGAGATTATGCCAGATCGAGAAGAGCGTGCTTCAGGCTCACTCCGGAACCACAACCGGCAGGCCAAAGATCTGCCACAGCTGCATACCGCCGCGATAGTAGAGGATCTTCTCGGCCGGGTAGCCGATGCTCAGCAACCCTTTGATGGCGGTGGGAGACTGGCCGCACCAGGGGCCATTGCACCAGAGCACCAAATATTTCGCCGCGGAAAAGTCCCAGCCATCGTCCTTTAGCTCTACCCCAAGCCGGGCCAGCGAATCCTCCAGGGTCAGATCATCCGCGCCCTGGCTGGGGTTGAGCTGGGTGAACGGCAGGTTGATGGAGCCGGGGATGGTGCCGCGCTCGTACCAGTCGGAGGTGCGAGCATCGATCAACAGGCCGGAGCCATCAGCCAGTCGCGTCCGCATGAACTCGACCAACTCCACTTCACCGATGGTCTCCACCCCCGCCGCCAGCTGCATCGGCTGAGCGCAGAACGGCGGACAGGGCCGGGAGGTACGGGCGAAGTCGAATTCGAGCATCGCCTCGGTATCCTGGTTGCGTCTGATAGTCAGCGGCTTACCCGCATGCTCGACCTGGAACTCACCGAGCTCAGGGGTGATATTCACCTCGAGGGCGAGGGCCTGATGGGAGCAGGCCAACAGGACCATCGCGATCAACAACAGGCGCGTCCACGACATCGCTGCGGTGCAGTCAGCTTCGACAGGGTTGTGCAGAAAAGGTCTGGGCATGGAGTGTGCTCCCGGCATTATCAAAATGGTATCAGCCACTGACTGACCTATTCACATTGTGCGGATATCAACAAACTCCCCGCTGGGATAGTCGTAAAGATGGGGGATTGCAGCGGCGATCCGTGCCGCGGCCTCATCGGCTGGGGGTGTGCCCCCGGTGTCGCGAGAGTCGCGCAGCCGCTGCACCGCCGGGAACTCTGCCGGATCAGGCTGGCTGCAGAGATACTCCATCATGCCAGTGTCAATCAGCCCCGGCGCCAGTGCACTCAGATGGCTGGCGGGAAATTCATGGGCGTAGAGCTTGATCAGCATGTTGAGCGCCGTTTTGGAGAGGGCATAGCCGGCCCAGCCCTTGCTGCCGTTGACCGCCGCACCGGAGGAGATGGCGACGATCTGACGCAGCGGCTTGTCCCAACCCTGCAGCCAGTCGAGGATCACCTTGTTGGCCCAGAGGTTGACGTCCATCACCTGCCGCGCATCCTCTAGCGAGACCTTATGGAATGCCTCCAGCTCACCCAAGATGCCGGCGTTGAGGATCACCAGGTCGAGCCCCTCGGCGGGTTCCAGCAACACATCCATCATGCCTGGGATGGCATCAAAGTCACTCAGGTCGCAGTGGATATCCTGCAGCGGCTCGGCCTGTTCCGCACAGCCCCGCCGGCTGCAACCGTAGACGTTCCAGCCCTGCGCCAAATAGAAGCGGGTCAACGCCTCGCCCAGTCCGCTGCTATTGCCGGTGATCAATAGATTTTTTCCGCCGCTCATCGCTGCCCTCTCTGCATGTTGTGCATCGAAGCCCTAGTCTTTTCCCCCGCGGCGAAAAAAACAACCCCGGCTGCGCCGCTGGCCCCTATCCGGTCGGCAGTTCGATCTCCGCCTGCGGCCGGCCGATGAAGTAGCCCTGCGCATAGTCGACCCCAATCTCTTCGAGCATGTGCAGGGTCGCCTCATCTTCAACAAACTCGGCGATGGTCTTTTTGCCTAGTCCAGAGGCCATCTCAACCAACGCCTTGACGAACACCTGATCCTTGCGGTTCTGCGGCAGCTGGCGGATGAAAGAGCCATCGATCTTGACGATGTCCAGCGGCAGCTCGCGCAGATAGTAGAAGGAGGAGAAACCGACACCGAAGTCATCCATGGCGAAGCGGCAGCCCAGCTCCTGCAGCTCACGGATAAAACTCTCAGCGGCGGCCATGTCGGCCAACGCCGCCGTTTCGGTGATCTCAAACACCAGCTGCTGTGGCCTCACACCGCGCAGCTGCAGCAGCTGTTTCAGCAACGGCAACAACTCCGGATCATCGACCGCCCAACCCGACAGGTTGACCGAAAGGTTGATCAACTGCTGCCCAGCCTTACCCAGCTCAGCCAGCCGGTTGATCGCCTCGCGCAGCACCAGGCGATCGATGCTGTGGATCAGCCCAGTCTTCTCGGCCACCGGGATAAAGTCACCAGGCATAACAATGCGAGCATCCGCCTCCCGCAGCCGTAGCAGCACCTCATAGTGGGAGATACGCCGTGAGGCGATCTCCATGATCGGCTGGTAGTGGAGCAAGAATCCACCCTCCGCCAGCGCCCACTCGATCTTGCCCTTCAAAGAGACGCTGTCGCTCATCTGTTCGCGGATCTGCTCATCCTGGGCGAACAGGTGCCAGCGGTCGCGGCCGCGCTCCTTGGCCTGATACATCGCCAGATCTGCATTCGCCATCAGATCCTGCAGATTGACGCCATGATCGGGGAACAGCACCACCCCGATACTGGCGGAGATCCTCTGGCTGGCCTCCTTGCTCGGCAGTTCAATCCCCTTCATCACATCCAGCAACTTGCCAGCCACATCCACCGCCGCGCTGACATCCGCATTCGGCAGCAGCATGGCAAACTCATCACCACCAATGCGCGCTAGGATGTCACTGCTGCGGGTGGCCTGTGCCAGTTGCCGGGCAATG
Source organism: endosymbiont of Riftia pachyptila (vent Ph05) (assembly GCF_000224455.1). Lineage (NCBI taxonomy): Bacteria > Pseudomonadati > Pseudomonadota > Gammaproteobacteria > endosymbiont of Riftia pachyptila. The sequence goes on along the minus strand of NZ_AFOC01000014.1, from coordinate 37,315 downwards.
ATCTTGAGCAGCGCGTCGCCGGCCTGATGGCCGCTGATGTCGTTGACATACTTGAACTGATCTAGGTCGATGAAGAGCAACGCGCCACTCTCATCATAGCGCTCGGAACGCTCCAGCAGGCGTTCCAGCTCAGCGACCAGACGACGGCGATTGAACAGCTCGGTGAGGGGATCGTGGTCGGCCAGCCACGCCAGGTTCCTCTCCGCCACCTTACGCTCGGTTACATCCAGGCCGATCGAAAGCAGCAGCGGCAAATCATCGGCATCTTTGGCGGGCAGCCGCGAGTGGACCCAGGAGATGCTGAACTGGCGGCCGTCGTCTGACACAACCCGGCTGTCATGCTGATAGACATCGATCTCTCCCCGTTTGAGCCGCTGCAGATAGGGCTCCGGGTCATCCATCTCCCCTGCTACTTCGATCAGTTCGAGGAAACTCAGTTTGCCCGCCTGCTCCTCCCGACAGCCGAACACCCGCTCACCTTCGGGGTTGATCGACAACAGCTGGCCTTGACTGCCTTGGGTGAGAATCACCACCTGGGCGTTATGCAACAGGCTGGTGACAAAATCGCGCTCACGCGCCAGCTCTTCGCTGCGTTCGATCAGGCTGATGGCGCGCTTCCTGACCTCAAGATTCAGTGCCTCAAGCCGTGCGGCAAGATCGAGTACAGCGCCTCCCGCCACATCAATCTCGTCGGCGGCAATCCACTTTATCGGCCTTGCCAGCTTGTGCTGCACCTCGGCAAAGGCATTCTGCGCCAGCAGCGGAAGGGCTCGCGACAACAGACGCAGGCGCCGCATCGGGCTCCACAGCAGGAGCAACAGCACGGCCTCCGACAACAACAGCCCCAGCAGCCCGGCGATGACGGCAGTACGGATCGAGTGCTCGATCTGTTCAACCGAGCGGGTGATGTCGTTGATGATCAGAAACTGCGGCCTGTGCACACCACTGCTGGCACTCAGCGGAACGATCTGCAGGGCATAGCGGTTGCCGGCGTATGTTAGCTGTTGCGGCTCCTCCTGCAACTGCGTCAGCGCGATCCGGGATGCCGCCGCGTTGAGCATCGGCAGCAGCTGATCTGCCTGGGAGCGTGCAACCACCCCCACTCCCCAATGGGCCGCCAGCGTCCCCGCGAGCGGATCAGGACCCGGCTGGGCTGATTGACTGAGGAGCGCGATATCGGCGCCGGTGATGCTATTGAAGGCGAGGATCAGGTCTGAGATTGGCCGTCCCAGCAGGGTCACACCGGCATACTCCGCCCGGTCGAGCAGGGGCTCCGCCACAAACTGCCGGCAGCCCCGCTGGCAGTCGATCCAATGGAATGGCTGCTGAGTGCGGTTGACCTGTGCGACCTGCGGCTTGAAGTACGCCAGGGTCTGCTCTGACTGCCAGTGGTAGAGCGGCTCCCCGCTGCTGGAGAAGAAGGCGGCGAAGTCGAGCCCCCAGTCGATTTCCAGGGTTGCCGCATTCTGTTCAAACACCATCTCCAGCCGTTTTGCCAGCCTGCTTTCGCCCGACTGGCTGGCAGCAATCACCGGGGTCAGGGCTGCCACCTGCTCCAATTGCTGAAAGCGATCCAGCACCAGGGCCCGCAACTCCTCGGCCTGCTGTTGATTGATCTCACGCTGATGTTGGACAAACTGGTGCTGTAACTGCAGATAGCCGAGCGCCGCCAGTCCGCCATTGACGCCAATCAGGATCAGACTGAAGAGGAGTCCCGCCTTCCATTTGAGGCTAAAAAATCGAGCGCTCTCTTTTGCCTGTCCTGCCATGGTGCCTAAAAACCATATGAGACCAGCAGACTGAACATATTCCAGTGCTGCGTCATCGAGAGCAGATCTGGATTCTCGACACTTGAGAGGAACATGGTGCCATTCGCACGGCCGTATTCAGCGCGCAGGATCAACTGCTCTGTCGGTTCCCACAACAGACCCAGGGTGGTCAACTTACTAAAGCTGGTGTGGGCCGGCCGGCCAAATATCGCACTGCGCCCGCTGCCGTCGGGGTCATCCTTGTCAAAGTGGCCCTCTTCATAGCGCAGCAGCAGTTCCCAGTCAGCGGCAAGACGGTAACTCCCCTGCAGGTAGTAACCATCAACCGTTGTGTTGTTGCTGTCTAGAATCGAGCCAAAGCCACTGTATTCGAGGGGCTCCTGCATATATTCCAGGGTCAGGCTCCAGGGGCCTTCGTTGTACTGCGCAGAGGCGAGCCAGTACTCGATCCCCAGACTACCGCTGAGGGTTGGAGGCAATGGCGAGGGCAGACCTGACATCGTGCCATTCAGATCGAGCTTTACACCACTCAATGCTATACGCAGCCGCCCACCCTGCCATTCGTAGAGTAGACGACCGATTAGATTGAGCCCCTGCTGGCTCAGGTCCGGATTAAAATCGTTGATCAGATAGGTTGACTCCATGTTCTCATCGATCAGCGATTTACCTGAACCAAAGTTCAGATAGAGACTATGGTCGCCCTGATGAAGCTCTCCATAGAGCCGTATGCCATCGTTGGAGAGCACCGTATTGCGCACCCGGTCCCAATAGATGACCTGGGGCAGGAAGATGCTGGGCCGGGTGGAGGCCACATCACGGGTGTCGTTGTAGAAACCCAGCACATTCTTGTAGCGCCCGACAATAATGCCGGCGCGCCCAGTCTCAGAGATATAGGGCGAATAGTCGAACTGCGCATAGTCGACCGCCGGTGAGCCGTCATACATGCCGCCGGCACGACGCGACAACAGCTGTCCGGAAGCCATAAGTTTCGGGCTGATGCGATAGGAGAGATTGACGCCAATCTCGCGGAATTCAGTACTGCCATCTTCACTGTTACCAAAGAAACTATTGTCGCTGGTCTTCACATAGCCCTGGGTGAGAAAGCCGTGGATCTGCAACGGCGAATCATCATCGAAAAGGCTCCCGGCGGCGCAGAGCTGCATCTGCCCGGTAAGAAGGAACAGCAACAGGACCAATGTCAGAGGATTATTCGATCTCAATGATCCGGACCTCCCCATCAACCAGCCCTTCCGACAGATAACCGATAGCTCCCGGGGTTACCGACAACCGCAGATACATCTCCGCCTCCGATCCCACGCGGATCGGCGCCTGCCCCGTACCTGAGTAGATGCGCCGGTTCCAGGCGCGGCGCAACTGGTGGGGAAACACCCCCAACACCTGCTTGGTGAACTCCACATGCAGCGGCACCTTGTCTCCCAGTACAAACACCCGGACCGGAGTGCCATCTGGCCACTCGGTCATGCGCATAGTGAAGATGCTACGAAGCGTGGCGCGGGAGAGAGTCCTGATTGAATTCCCGCTGTTGGCAGCGAGCTCAACAGCACCGCACTGTAGCGGCAGGCAGGTCATCAACAGAGCGAAGATGGTGAATTGAAATCGTGCTTCCATCACGTACAGCAGAGTGAGCCAAATATCATTTGGCTTATCGGGATCAGCTCCCACAATTTTAGACGACAAAATCCCGCAATTAAATCATGGTAATTTTGAATGCCTTATCACTTCTGCCAGAAACGACTCCTGCTGCTCCGGGGTAACCAACTCAGACTCCTCTCGCAATGGCAGGGCAGGCAGGGCCCGACGCAGTTGATCGGCAAACAGACCGGCACCGAACTGACCAGATGGGTAATGAGGGGTGGAGTGCAGACCACAGCTGGGCGAGCGGCTCTTGAGGATGAAACCATCAAGCCGACTGACCTGTTCAAGCCAGTCGGCCGCAAACACCAGCAACCGTTCTGTCACATCCAGTGTGCGCACTTCGACACCAACCGCCCGCGCCCTGCCTGGCTCTCCCACCAGCCGCACCGCAGGCCGCGGCACCCCCAGCCCGGCCCCCACCTCAGGGCAGACCGGCAGCCACTCCACCCGGCCTGATAGCCCCTCGATGATCACTGTGGCCCGCTTCTCTCGAGCATCGTAGCGCACCCGCTCCCCCAGCAGGCAGGCGCTGATACCGACGACTGGACGCCGCCGCATCATCCGTTCACCCACAACCTATCAAAACGATATCTGTGCATAGCGGGAATAGGCCTGAGCGATATCAAAAAGTCCAGTCCCGACTAACGCTGCCTCTCCCCGCGGCCCATGCTAGGATCGCCCGAGATGGATCAACCAAAACCACAAGCCTACTGCCTGCGCCGGCTCAACCCGTTCAACGGTACCCTGCAGGTGTTTGAAAGCGACCATGCACGTGCCTTCAGCGCCGATGGCAGGCGCTGGGAGATCCAGGTGCTGAGCCACCAACCCCAGGGGCTCTGGGCCAACACCCCGCTCGGCGACAAGGCCTTCTTTCGCTTTGGCATCTGGTCTGCCGCAAAGGGACTAAAACAGGTGCCGATCAATCCCCTGTTCGACATCCAGCAGATGATCGATGCCGCCGCACAGCTGATCGAACCGTTGCAGCTCGCCCTGCTGCACCTGCCCTTCCCGCCAGGTGATCCTTATGAACTCTGGTCCCTCGACGAAAACAGCGCTCAACCCATCGCCTTGCTCGCCAGCGTGGTCACTGACGCATCCCGGCAGAGCATAGAGGCCAGCCGCTGGGTCGCCGCCCAGCAGGGAGATTTCTCCTTCATCTCTCCCACCCTGAGTGGCAAACAGGTACCAAACAACGACAGCCATAATCCCCGGGTGCACGCCTCGATTCTGGAGGCGATGGTGCGCGGCCGGGCTGGGCCGAATCACCGGCGCGGCTGGTTCCTGCGCCAGCCCGGAGAGCCTGTGCTCGCCTGCGATGCCGGGCAATCCAGCCCATCGGCCGATGCCTTTCCACCACTGCCGCTGAGCGACGCCTGGGAACATCCAGATGACTGCGCCCTGTTCGAAGAGTACCTCGACTGGAAGGCGCCAAGACTGCTGCAACTGCCACAGATCCCCGATGCCTGGCGCGCAGAGTTGGAGCAACGGGCAGTGAAGAGCGCCATCGAGGTGGAGCGCTGCTGGCGCCTCTACCCCAAAATCCTCGACAAACAGCTGTTGAATCGGGCCCGGGTTGAGGCAAAAATCCGCACATCCGCGGTCAACGAATAGGGTGTCATGAAATACAAAGACCAATCAGACCAACCCCTCGATGGGGCAGGCCGTCTTGGTGTGCTGCTGGTCAACCTAGGCACTCCCGACGCCCCTACTACCGCCAGCGTGCGCCGCTATCTGGCCGAGTTCCTCAGCGACCCGCGGGTGGTAGAGCTACCCCGGCTGCTGTGGATGCTGATCCTGCACGGCATCATCCTGCGCACCCGGCCAAAACACTCCGCCGCCGCCTATCGCGGCGTCTGGGGTGAGCAGGGCTCACCGCTGATGGAGATCTCACGGCAACAGGAGAGCGCCCTGCGCAGTCGGCTGCAGCAGCGCCTCAACGGTCAGGTCGAACTGGAGCTGGCGATGCGCTACGGCAACCCATCCATCGCCAGCGCACTGGAGAGACTACGCAAAAAGAACCTGCAGCGCCTGCTGGTGCTGCCGCTCTACCCGCAATATTCAGCCACCACCACCGCCTCGACTTTCGATGCCGTGACCAGCGAACTACAGCACTGGCGCCGCCTGCCGGAGCTGCGTTTCATCAACCGCTACTGGAATCAGGCCGACTACATTCAGCTGCTGGCCGACAACATCCGCCACTTTCGCCAGGCCAAGGGGGAACCGCAGCGGCTGCTCTTCTCCTTCCACGGCATCCCCCAGAGCTATGCCGACCAGGGCGACCCCTACCCCAGCGAGTGTCTGCAGACCGCCCGCCGCACCGCCGAGGCTCTCGGACTGGATGAGGATGAGTGGGCACTAAGCTTCCAGTCCCGCTTCGGTCGTCAGGAGTGGATCAAACCCTATACCGATGTCACCCTGAAAGCCTGGGGGACAGAACGACTGCAGCGGGTGCATGTGGTCAGCCCCGGCTTCTCCGCCGACTGCCTGGAGACTCTGGAGGAGCTGGGTGAAGAGAACCGACACTATTTTCAACAGGCCGGCGGCGGCGAATACGCCTACATCCCCGCCCTCAACGAGCATCCCGACCATATCGGAATGCTCGCCAATCTAGTCTGCCGCCACCTACGCGGCTGGCCTGAGGCCGAACAGAATCGAGGAGAGAAAGACTGATGGAAAAACACTATCGCCCCACCGAGATCAAGCTGCATCAGGCATCACGCTTTCTCGATATCGCGTTTGATGACGGCCGCCACTTCTCCCTGCCCTGCGAATACCTGCGCGTCTACTCCCCCTCGGCGGAGACCCGCGGCCACACTCCAGAGCAGGCAAAACTGGAGACTGGAAAAGAGATGGTGACTATTCTCGACCTGAAACCGGTCGGCAACTACGCAGTGAAGATTATCTTCGATGATGGTCACGACTCCGGCCTCTACGACTGGAAATATCTCTACAATTTGGGGAAGTTCCACGATGAATTATGGCAGGCCTATCTCGACAAGCTGGCGGCGATTGGCTATCAACGCAAGGAGCCGGAACTCCCGCCGCCGCGTCAAGCCTAAACTAGTTCGACAGAGGCATCGACGGGCACTTCACGTTGCTGGGCCAGATAGTCGCGAAAGTTGTCAGCAGAGAGGGGTTTGCTCAGCAGAAAACCCTGCACGATATCCACCTCACGCTGGCGCAGAAACTCCAGCTGCTCATCACACTCCACGCCCTCGGCCACCACCTCGATATTCAGCCCATGGGCCATCGCCACGATGGCCGTAACCAGGGATTGATCATTCTGGTCGGTATGCAGTTCACGAATGAAGCTCTGGTCGATCTTCAGGGTGTGGATCGGAAAGCGTTTGAGATAGCTAAGAGATGAGTAACCGGTACCAAAATCATCCAGTGACAATTTCACTCCAAGATCCAGTAATTGCTGAAACAGTCCCATCAGGTTGCTTGACTCTGCCATCAGCAGACTCTCGGTGATCTCCAGCTCCAGGTACTCTGGCGGCAAACAACTCTTCTCCAACGACTCCTTCACTTTCTCCACCAGTCCACCATCCTGAAACTGGGGCGATGAGACATTCACCGCCACCCGCAGCGGTCGCCCCAACGTCTGCGGCCAGCGTGCCGCCTCCATACAAGCTTGCTCCAGCACCCAGTTACCGAGCGGTAAAATCAGGCCGGAATTCTCCGCCACCGGGATGAATTCACCGGGAGAAACTTGGCCTAACACTTGGTTGTTCCAACGCAGCAGTGCCTCCGCACCCAACAGTATTCCGCTGCTGGTATCCAACTGTGGCTGAAAATGGATCTCAAGTTCATCCAGCTCCAAGGCTTTGCGTAATTTCGATTCGATCAGCAGATGGCGCGCCGCCATCTCCTTCATCTCACGGGAGAAAAACTGAAAATTGTTCTTGCCCTGCGCCTTGGCGTTATACATCGCGGTATCCGCATGCTGCAGTAGCTTCTCGGCCGTATTGCCATCATCAGGAAAGAAGCTGATACCAATGCTGGCAGTCACATACAGCTCACGATTGTCCAACAAAAAGGGGGGAGTGATGGTATCAATAATCTTATGTGCAACCTTTTCCACACAGCTCAGCTCAACCACATCGGGGATCAGGATGATGAATTCATCACCACCGATCCGCGCCGCTGTATCACTGGTACGTAGCACCTGGTTGAGCCGTTCTGCCACCATCTGCAAAAGCTGATCACCGGTCTTGTGCCCCAGGGTGTCATTAATGGTTTTAAAGTTGTCCAGGTCGAGAAACATCAATGCCAGCTTGGTATTGTTGTTCAGGCAGCGTTCAAATGCCTGACTTGCACGAGTCAACGCCAGCACCTTGTTGGGCAAGCCAGTCAGCTGATCATAGTTGGCCTGATAGCGCAGTTTCTCTTCGTAGTGGAACCGTTCCGACATATCGAGCATGGTCACCAAGCAGATCGGCGGGTCTTCCGATGTCACTACCTGCAGACGCATCTCCACCGGATAGAGAGTGCCGTCACGTCGGCGATTGTCGCCACGGAATGCAACCGCACCCTGATCGGCCTCTGAGCTGGATTCAACAAGCCCAAGAAAAACCGCCTGATCGATCCCCGGATGGACATCAGAGAGGCTCAGCTGCAACAGCTCTTGCTCGCTATAACCCAGGTTACGCGAAGCCCCCGCGTTGCTCTGCAAGATATCGAGTGTGTTCAGATCAACCAGATAGATCTCCGAAGAGAAATCCTGCAGGATTCGCGTCAGGCGGTTATCGAGGCGTTTTTTCTCACACTCCAACTGCTGCATCAGCTCTCGGTTTTCGTAACGAAGATGGAGCGAAGTTTTGATCGATCCGTTGAACCGTTTGGCGGCCCGCAAGAGAAAGATCAACATCGAAAAGGTCAATACGCTGATGGCGATATGCAGTCGATCGGCATAGATAGCAGAGTTGACTGTCACCGGTAACAGAGTGGTGCAGGCATACGCAGCATAAGAGGGAAAATCAGCCGCGAGGACCGTCAACGCACCGGCAGCGAGGCCGGCCAACACCAACACGGTAAACACCTGCAGCGCAATGGAGTTACTGGGGAAAAAGACCAGTCCGGCAGCGCCCCAGACCAGTCCTGTGGATACAGCACCAATAAAAAATCTGCGCCCCCACTTGCGCAGATCACTATTCATCGGGGCTTTTCTGGCAAACCTCAGCCCCAACCAGAAACGCCCGATCAGCACCAGAAGCTGCACAAGAATCCAGCTGGTGAGGATCGAGTGTGCTGCTACGTCATATTGAATGGACGCCAATACCAAAATTACCATCAGGGTAACCAGAATACTCTGGTTGAGATTGGCATAGAGGATATTCAGCCGGTCCGCATAACAATCTATTTTAAATTGGTTTTCCATAACATAACTTTTCGGAAGAAGAATCCAAGAATGTTTATTGGACTTAGGCTGACGGCACTCCACCAGATCACCCCGTCTACCCGACCCTATCGGCCGGTTAAACACAATCTGGAATTTCGATAGACACAAGAAAAAATGGATTACTGTTTACACTCAGTAAAGCTCCACCTCATCACGCTCAGGCGTCGCTGCCACAGTCTTCGCCTTGTCGGCTATCAGAAACTATGAAACCAGGCCCTCCAACGGCTTGGCCAGCAACATAAACTCCTTGCCCGAAGCCGCTACCTGCACCGAAGAGCTGGCCGTCTCTTGCGCTAGATCACACAACCCCGTCCGCCCGCACCACTCCAGGCCGCCTCAATAGCGACATTCAGGACCTGCAGTTTGGCCTGTTCAGCGATACCATTGATTAGTTTGATCACCTCACCAAGGCCGCCTGCTCTTGCGCAGAGACATCAGCGATTATTCCTCAGCCGCCTAGGGGATACGCTGCAGACCCTTCCTGATGCGCTCAAAATATTTGTCACTGCCACGCAACACATAGTTTTTGAAGTTGTGGATGCCCACCTCATAACCAAGTGCCGGGCACATTTCCAATAGTAGCTTGTGGCGTTTTGCCACATACTCGCGATAAATTTTTGTTTTATGCGCATCCGGAAAGCTTTTCCCCAGCACAAATGCAGTCTTCCGGATTGCAAACATGCAACTCAAAAGCTTTAGCGACTATAGCGAACCCTTAAGCTTACAGCCGCAGACACCAATCACTACGCAAAAAAAGGCCCGAACCGCCAAGCGGCCGGGCCTCTACCATCAAGCTGGGGGGAATGACTAGGGTTGCTTAGGGCTTCCCTAGGCTTTTTTCGACGCCGCCACCCGCAGCCGCAGGGCGTTGAGTTTGATGAAGCCCTCGGCATCCTTCTGATCGTAGGCACCAGCATCATCTTCGAAGGTGGCAATCGACTCATCAAACAGGCTGTTGGTGTCCGACTTGCGACCAGCAACGTAGACGTTGCCCTTGTAGAGCTTGAGACGCACCACACCGTTGACCACCTGCTGGGTGTTATCGATGGCCGCCTGCAGCATCTCGCGCTCGGGAGCGAACCAGTAGCCGTTGTAGATCAGCTTGGCGTAGCGCGGCATCAGCTCGTCCTTCATGTGGGCCGCCTCGCGATCCAGGGTGAGGGACTCCATCGCCCGATGAGCCTTCAGCAGGATGGTGCCGCCGGGAGTCTCGTAGCAACCGCGGGACTTCATGCCGACATAGCGGTTCTCAACGATGTCAGCACGGCCGATGCCGTTGGCACCGCCCAGCTTGTTGAGGCTCTCGAGCACCGTTGCCGGGCTCATCGCCTCGCCGTTGATGGCGACCACATCGCCCTGCTCGAAGGTCAGCTCGATGTAAGTCGGATCATCCGGCGCTTGCTCGGGAGAGACCGACCAGCGCCACATATCCTCGCCGGGCTCGGTCCAGGGGTCTTCCAGGTCGTAACCCTCATAGGAGATGTGCAGCAGGTTGGCGTCCATCGAGTAGGGGGACTTCTTACCCTCTCGCTTCTGCTCCACCGAAATGCCATGCTCCTCGGCGTATCTCATCAGCTTCTCGCGGGAGAGCAGATCCCACTCACGCCAGGGGGCGATGATCTTGACGTCTGGCATCAGCGCGTAGGCGCCCAGCTCAAAGCGGACCTGGTCGTTGCCCTTGCCGGTGGCGCCGTGGGAGATAGCATCGGCACCGGTCTCTCTGGCGATCTCTACCAACCGCTTGGCGATCAGCGGGCGGGCGATGGAGGTGCCGAGCAGGTACTCGCCCTCATAGATGGCGTTGGCACGGAACATCGGAAAGACAAAGTCGCGCACGAACTCCTCGCGCAGATCCTCGATGTAGATCTCCTTGATACCGGCGGCCTCCGCCTTAGCGCGGGCCGGCTCGACCTCCTCGCCCTGGCCGATATCGGCAGTGAAGGTTACCACCTCGCACTGATACTCATCCTGCAGCCATTTAACGATGATGGAGGTATCCAGACCGCCCGAGTAGGCCAGTACAACTTTCTTCACGCCGTCTTTGGACATCGCGTTGCATCTCCCAATGGTGAAAACTACGGGGATCTCCCGAAAAACGGCGCAGTATAACCGATTTTCAGTGGCCTTGAATCGACGTCAGCGCCACCTGTCAGAGAAGACATCAACTACACTCGGGACAACAGCGGACCAAACAGCACTCTCACCCACTTCTGAATCCAGATTCAACTATCCAGCGCAACCGCTGAAATAGGAACAGAAGCCCCGAGCCGATGCAATGACACCACCCACACAAGAGTGTACCTCGAGCCACGACGCCCCTTTTCTCGATTTTCAGCGGCTGTTCGAACAGGCCCCGCTACCCTATCAGTCACTGGATGGCAAAGGAAACGTCCTGGCAGTCAACCAGGCCTGGCTCAACACACTGGGTTATCAGCGAGATGAGGTGGTCGGGCGCTGGTTCGGTGATTTTCTGCACGCTGACGACAGCACACTGTTCAGAACCCACTTCGCCAAATTCAAGCAGAACGGTCAGACCCACCAGACAGAGCTCCGCATACGCCACAAGGACGGTAGTGAACGACTGGTCGCCTTCGAGGGACGCATCGCCAGCAACCCACAGGGGCAGCTGCAGAGCTACTGCATCTTCACCGACATCACCAAGCAGCACGCGATACTGCAGGCCCTGCAGGAGAGCCAGCAACGCTTCCAGCACTTCATGGACCTGATCCCAGCGCAGGCCTTCATTCGTGATGCGCAGGGACGCTATCTCTATGGCAACCGCGCCTGGCAGGCGCAGTTCGAGCTGCCGCTGGAGCAGCTGCTAGGCATGACCGACCGCGACCTCTACCCCCTGCCCACCGCTATCGAATTCGAACGCACCGACCGCCAGGCGATGCAACAGAACGAACCACTCAGAACCGAACAGCTCGGCATTGGCGCTGACCACCAGCCCCACGCCTGGCGGGTCTGCAAGTTTCCGATCCAGGGGCAGGATGGAAATGGCTGCCTAGGCGGTCTGCTATTCGACATCACTGCCGAGAAGGAGTCGGCAGTACGCCTGCAGCTGTTCCGCGACCTGCTCGACCAGAGCATGGAGGCGATCCTGGTCCTCGCCTATGAAGATGGCCGGCTGATCGATGTCAACGTGCGTACCTGCCACTACACCGGTCACAGTAATGAACAGATACTCACGCTGCGGCTGCCGCAGATCTCCACCTATATCAGTGACTGGGACCAGTTCCGCGAGCAGATCACCCATGCAGGCTCGCTCTACTTCCTCGACCGCCTGCGCTGCCGCGACGGCAACCTGCTTGATGTCGAAGTCTACGCCACCCAGGTGGACCTAGATCAGAGCCGTTACATCATCGCCACCGCTCGCGACATCACCGAGCGCAAAGCCACCGACGAGAAGCTGCGCCAGGCCGCCGCCGTGTTCGAGAGCACCGCCGAAGGGGTCATGATCTGCGACCCGCAGGACCGCATCGTGGCGGTCAACCGCGCCTTCACCGAGATCACCGGCTACAGCCTCGAGGAGATGGTGGGTCAGAAGCCATCGATCCTCTCTTCCGGACTGCACGACAACGAGTTCTTTCAGCAGATCCGTTCCGCGCTGCACAACAGCGGCCGCTGGCAGGGCGAGATCTGGAACCGCCGCATGAATGGCGAATCCTTCCCCGAGTGGCTCACCATCTCTGAAGTCCGCGACCCCAACGGCGAGTTGACCCACTATGTCTCGGTCTTCTCCGATATCACCACCGTCAAGCAGGCACAGCAGAAACTCGAACACCTGGCGCAACACGACCCGCTCACCGGCCTACCCAACCGGCTGCTGATCGACGAAATGCTGGAACACACCATCGGCGGGGCGCGGCGCGAGGATAAGCGCAGCGCGGTGATGTTCCTCGACCTAGACGGCTTCAAGACCATCAACGACAGCCTCGGCCACCGCGTCGGCGACCGGGTGCTGCAGAAGGTGGCAGATCGCCTGCGGCGGGCACTACGCGGCCCCGACATGGTGGCACGGCTCGGAGGTGACGAGTTCCTGGTGGTAATCGAACGCCTCGACCAGCAGGCAGATGTGGCGATCATCGCAGAGAAGCTGCTGGCGCAGTTCCGCGAGGCGTTCCCGGTGGAGGGACGTGAGCTGTTTATCACAGCCAGTATTGGCATCAGCCTGTTTCCCGGAGACGGCGCCACTGCCGCTGATCTGATCCAGCACGCCGACAGCGCCATGTACCGCGCAAAGGAGAGCGGCCGCAACGCCTACCAGTTCTACGAGACCGCACTCACCACCAACGCCCAACGCCACCTCGACACCGCCTCGCAACTGCGCCATGCGATTGCCCGGAAGCAGTTTGTGGTCCACTACCAACCCCAGTTCGATCTGCTGAGCGGCGCCCTCAGCGGCATGGAGGCACTGGTGCGCTGGCAGCAGACCGATAGCCGACTGGTCGGGCCAGGAGAGTTCATCACAATCGCCGAGCAGAGCGGCCTAATCGGCGAGATCGGCGCCCAGGTGATGCAGCAGGCCTGCCATCAGGCAGCCCGCTGGCTCAAGGCCGGCGCCCGCTTTGAACGCATCGCGATCAACCTCTCGGCGATCCAGATCACCCGCGGCAATCTCCAGCTCCAGGTCAAACAGTGTCTGCAGCGGACCGGCCTGCCACCAGAAAACCTCGAGCTGGAGATCACCGAGAGCCTGTTCATCGATGCGTCGGAAGCAATCCTGGAACAGATCAACGCCCTGCGTGCGCTGGGCATCACCTTCTCCATCGACGACTTCGGCACCGGCTACTCCTCGCTGGCCTACCTCAAACGCCTGCCGGTGGAGCGGCTTAAAATCGACCAGTCGTTTATCCACGACATCCCCGGCGACCCGGGTAACGCCGCGATTGCCTCAGCGGTGATCGGCATCGGCCAGAGTCTGGGATTGCGGGTCATCGCCGAGGGGATAGAAACCGAACAGCAACGGCTGTTTCTGCTCCAGCACAACTGCCCCTACGGCCAGGGCTACCTGCTGGGCCGCCCCGTTCCAACAGAGCACTTTGCTAAGCAGTTTCTATGAAACGCTACGCCACCCTGCTCAGCCTGCTGCTGTCGAGCGCGACAGCACTCGGGCTCTGGTATCTCTACACTGACCAACGCCCGTTTCAGGAGCCGATCCGCATTGGCATCCTGCACTCCTTCACTGGCACCATGACTCTCAGCGAACGTCCGGTGGCGGATGCAATGAAATTGGCGGTGGAGGAGATCAACGCCGCTGGTGGTCTGCTCGGCCGACCGCTGGAGGCGATCGAGGCGGATGGCCGCTCTGACTGGCCTACCTTCGCCCGCGAGGCAGAGCGGTTGATCACCCAGGAGCAGGTCGCCGCCCTGTTTGGCTGCTGGAACTCCGGCTGCCGCAAACGGGTCAAGGCGGTGGTGGAACGCCACAACCATCTGCTCTTCTACCCGGTACAGTATGAGGGGCTGGAGCAATCACCCAACATCATCTACCTGGGCGCAGCACCCAACCAGCAGATCATCCCGGCGGTCAAATGGGCGCTCGACAACCTCGGCCAGCGGCTCTTCCTAGTGGGATCTGACTCTATCTTTCCCCACACCGCCAACGCCATTATCCGCGACCTGAGCAGCGCGCTCGGTGGCGAGATCGTCGGCGAATACTATCTGCCACTGGGAGGGCACCAGGTCGATAAACTGGTGGAGGAAATCAGCAAGACCCGCCCAAATGTGATCCTCAACACCATCACTGGCGACAGCAATATCAGCTTCTTCCGCGCCCTGCGCCGCGCTGGCATCAGCACCGAACAGATCCCCACCCTCTCCTTCAGCATCGACGAGAATATGCTGGAGTTCATCGGCCTGCCGCAGGTGGCCGGCGACTACGCCGCCTGGAACTACTTTGAGAGCATCGAAAACGGGGCGAATCAGGCCTTCATCGAGCGCTTCCGCAAACGCTACAGCGCCGGGCGGCGCATCACCGATCCGATGGAAGCCGGCTATCTGGCGGTGCAGCTATGGGCCGCGGCGGTCAGGGAGGCGCATACCGCCAATGTAGAGGTGGTGCGCTCAATGATCCTCAACCAGGCATTCGACGCCCCCAGCGGCATGGTCTACGTCGATCCGATCAGCCGCCACCTCTGGAAGACGCCGCGCATCGGCCGAATCAACAGCGAGGGTGATTTCGATATCGTCTGGAGCGCCGGCCGCCCCAGTCAACCCAACCCCTATCCGCTGTCGCGCAACCGCGCCGAGTGGAACCGCTTTCTGGATCAGTTGCAGCGGCGCTGGCAGGGCAACTGGCAGGCCCCCAAGGCGACCACCCCATGAAGCGCCGCTGGCCGCTGTCCCGGGGTCTCTACCCCCGTCTCCTCACGACAGTGCTGGCGGTGGCGCTATTGCCACTGCTGCTGATCACTGTGCTCGGTTTCACCACTGCCCGAGAGACACTTTACCGCCAGACCTTCGACGATCTCACTGCCGCCGCCGAAGCCAGGGCCGCCCTCATCAACCGCTTCTTCCTGGAGCGCAAGCAGGACATCTCAATCCTCGCCAGCAGTCCCCTGGTGGCCGAGTCGATCGCCCGACTGGAACCGATCTTTCACGATTCCGGCATCGGCTCGCCTGACTACCAGCAGGCCACAGCACGGATCCAGCCCTATCTGTACACCCTCAAAGAGAACTCGGGCGACGACGCTCTGTTCCTCATCGCCGCCGATGGCGACATCATCCTGACTCTGGCTGGCGAGGATACTCTGGGCACCAATCTGCTCAACGGCCCCTACCGGGAAAGCGAGCTGGCCGCAGCCTTCAAGCGCGCCTTCACCCTGCTCGACGTGGCCTTCTCCGACTTCAAATACTATGCCCCCTCCAACCGCCCGGCCTCTTTCATCGCCGCTCCAGTCTACGACGTCCACCGGTTTATCGGCGTGGTCGCCATCCAGATCAATGCGGATTCGATCTACACATTCAGCCGTGACACTCGCGGGCTGGGTGAGAGCGGCGAAATTGTGCTCGCGCAACGCAGCACGGATGCAGCAACCATCCTGGCACCGCTCAAGTTCGCCCCGGACGCTGCGTTTAAGATGCAGATCGCTTTTGACTCAAAGGCAGGCATGCCGATCCAGAAGGCGGTTCAGGGAGAACGGGGTGCTGCGCTTTCGGTCGACTATCGCGACGAGCCGATCCTCGCGGTCTGGCGCTACCTTCCCTATCCGAACTGGGGACTGGTGGCGAAGATTGATGCCCGCGAGGCGTTTGCCCCAATCCGGCAGCTGCAGCGCTGGACCATCGCAATTCTGATCACGCTGGTGCTGGCAGTGGTGTTTGCGGCGATGCGTCTCGCACACAGCATCACTGGACCGATCCAGCAGCTAGCACGCGGGGCCGAGCGCATCGGCAGTGGCGATCTGGAACATCGCCTGGCCACCGATGCACAAGATGAAGTGGGCGAGATGTCGCGCAGTTTCGACACCATGGTGACCAATCTGAAGGCGCTCACCGCCGCCCAGGTAGAGACAGAGGCGCGGCGTCAGGAGTCTGAACGGGCACGGGCCGAGTGGCACCGGGTGTTCGACACCATTCGCTCACCCCTGTTTCTGCATGACCAGGCGGGACGGGTGGTGCGCGCCAATCGGGCCTATGTGGTGGAGGCTAAGGCAGAGCACGATCGGGTGCTGGGCAAACTCTACTGGGAACTCTTTCCAAAAGGCGACGGCCCACTGCCCGACTGTGCGGCCGGTGGCTCAGACCCCAAGCCAAGCACAGTCGACCAGCACCGGGAGGAACTCACCCTGGCAGATGGGCGCACCTTCCTCTCCCACTCCATGTCTGCTGGCAGTGGCCCCCAAGGTGAACCGCTCTATGTCCATTGGATGTATGAGATCACCGAACTGCGCAACACTGAGGCGGCCCTCGAGGCGAGCAACTATGAGTTGAACAGCGCCTTGGCGGAGCTCCACCGCACCCAGTCGGCGCTAGTGCAGACCGAAAAGCTCTCCGCCCTCGGCACCCTCGCCGCCGGCGTCGCCCATGAGATCAACAACCCCTTGATGGCATTGGTTAACTATGTGCAGTACGCCTGCAGGCACACCGAACACGCCAGATCAGCAGAGATCCTCGGCAAGGCGGAGGATGAACTGCACCGTATCAAGACTATCGTGCAGAACATGCTGATCTTCGCACACCCCAGCGACGGAGGGAGTCAGGCGGTTAATCTGATCGAGACCCTGCAACAAACCCTGGCCCTGATCAGCGCCGACCTTCATCATCACCAGATTACCGTCAAGATCGATTTTCCTGAGGCCCTGCCTGCTGTCGATGCCCGTAAAAACGCGATCCAGCAGGTGCTACTCAACCTGCTGATCAATGCCCGCGACGCCATTGACGAGAGTGACAAACGCGAGATTCTGGTCGAATCCAGCGTCGAGGAGAGGCAGGTCTGCCTGGCAATCAGCGACAGCGGGCCAGGCATCGCAACGGAGGTGGCAGAGCGGCTGTTCGATCCCTTTGTCACCACCAAGCCGGCGGGCAAGGGCACCGGCCTGGGTCTGTCGGTCTCACGCAGCATCATCGAAGGCTTTGGTGGAACCCTGCAGGCTGAAAACAACACCACCGGGGGCGCCTGTTTCCACATCTGCCTACCAAAGTGGAACCATTGATGCGGCAAAAAACTATACTTATGAGACAAATCCAACAGGAAGAGAGAAGCGGTGAGCAAACAGATCCTGATCATTGACGATGATGCAGCAGTGCGCGAAGCCTTCGAGCTGGCCCTGGAAGAGACCGGCTATGAGGTTAGCAGCGCCGCTGGCGGCGCCGCAGGTATCGACCAGGTCAAACAGCGGGTGCCTGACTTCATCTTTCTCGACCTGAAGATGCCCGGCATGGACGGTGTCGAGACCCTGCGCCGAATCCGCCAGGGCATGGCGCCAGATATCCCTATCTACATCGTCACCGCCTTCATGCCGGAATTTCTGCAGGAGCTCGCCGCCGCCGCCAAAGAGGGGCTGCAATTCGGGCTGGGGCAGAAGCCCCTCAGTGGAGAGCAGATCCGCCTGATCGTCCAGGGTGTACTGGAACAGGCCCAGAGCTACTGAGCCGGAGCCCCCATGAGCACGCATTATCTGTTGAAACTCTATGTCGCCAATGGCGACCCGGTGGTCGAGAAACTCGCCAGGGCCTTAAGTCATGCACTGGAGAAGTCCGAACTGGTGCAGTTTGACCTGCAGGTGACTGACATCCTCAAAGACGTACAAAAGGCCGTTGCCGACGGAGTGTTCGCCACCCCTACGCTGATCAGAGAGCTGCCGGCTCCCACCCAACGCCTGATCGGTGATCTGAGTGATCCCCACCACATCCTTCTGCTGCTGGGGCTGATTCAACAGGATTCACCGGGCCACAACGATTAAGGGAGGCTGCGCTTGATGCGCCGCTTGAAGGCTTTGCGCTGCTCTGGTGACATCCGCTGCACACGCTCCTGCAACCGCTTCTTGCGCTCCGGGGGGAGCTTGTTCCAGCGTTCACGCAGCTTCTTGCGCTTATCCGCTGGCAGCGCCTGGAACTGCCTGAAACTCTTCCGCAGGGCCTTCTTCTTCTCCGCAGGCAGTGCCCTGAAACGCTTGAGTTTCTGACGGATCTTTTTACGTTTTTCTGGGGAGAGATTTTGCCAACGCTTGAGACGTTTTTTGGCCCGCTTACGCTGTTCCGGTGTCATCTTCTGCCAGCGCTCAATGCCACGCAGCAGGTTTTCCCGACGCTTTTCTGGCAGAGCATCCCATTCGGACTGCAACGAGCCAAGCGCCTTTTGTTGCTCACCACTCAGCGCATCCCAACTCGGAGCCGCTGCCAGCGGAGCGGCACCACAACTCAAACAGAACAGCAGTGACAGAATCGTGCGTCGATTAATCATGGTCGTCTCTCACTGATACCGGAGCCATCTCTTCAATCTCATCTTCGATCATGTTGCGCTCCTCATCGTCGTAGCTGCCGAGAAACTCCAGCAACTCTAGCGCCGGCATCTCCTCCGCTCTGAGCGGTGTGACGATCAGCCAGCACGCCAGCACACAGACAATTTCAAGCTGCCACTCAACCCGTGCCACGTTCACTCTCCAGCCAGAGATAGAATTCCAGCTCACTGGAGAGCTCCAAATCCTCACTGCTGAGCAACTCCAGGTCATCCAGCAGCAACCCCTCATCAACAGCCACCGGTGTACCAACCCAAAGGTAGAGCACCAGCAGCGTGACCGAGGCGGTGGCCATGACTCCACCCAGCAGCGGGCTCTGCCACCAGACACGGGGTTGCGGCAGTGTCTCCAGGGCTGTGTGACGCATCTGCCGCAAACGCTCACGGGTGTCGCTGTCGAGCTGCTCCACGCCTTCATCAAGACGACGCTGCAATAACTGAATCAGCGCTTGTTCATCACTCTGTTTGTTCATCGATACACCTCCAGGCTCCCCCGCAAGGCCGCCAGCGCACGCGAATAGTGAGTCTTAACACTGCCCGCGGAACAGCCCATGGCATCGGCCGTGGCGGCAGTATCTAGCCCCTCCCAGGCGCGTAGCATAAACGCCTGTTGCTGGCGCAACGGCAGTCGTCTGAGCGCCAGCTCCAGGGTCTCGGCCAGCGCCTCCCGCTGCAACCCCCGCTCCGGCTGCTCACTGCGTGGGTCAGGCAGACTCTCCAGGGGCTCGCCCGCCACATCCTCCTCGTTGCCTATCTTCAGCCAGGTAAAGACCTTCTGGCGCACACTGCGACGGCGCTGCCAATCGCGGATCTGATTCTGCAGGATGCGGTGGAAGAGCGGCGCCCACTGCGCCTCGGGCCGGTCCGAATATTTCCGCACCAGCGCCAGCATCGCATCCTGCACGATGTCCAGAGCCTCTTCACGATTCCCTGTGGCGATTTCACTCATACGATAGGCGCGTCGTTCGACGCCCCCCAGAAACCGCTCCATTTCGGCGCGCATGGACCGTTAGGCTCCTCTTCTCTCTCGACATCCATTCTTCCCACATTCACCAGCGGGGATAGTGCCGGCACCATACTCCAACTGAACGAGCAACGGCTAGTGCTCCATCCCAAGGCATCTCTACCTCTAATAACGCGCCATTCATTCCACGGTTGACATGGGATGCCCCCTGAAAAAAACCTCAATACCCTGTCAACCTTTCAGTACATGCTGCGTTATCTGGAGTGAACCGTTACAGGAGTTATCCATGTGCAGAAAAATCCTCACCATCACTCTGTTAGGCTTGCTCAGCATCCTACCAGCAGCAGGGGCATCAGCCCCGCCACTCCACCAGCTTGATCCTGAAGCACGGAAGAACCTGTTTGAGCGATTCAAGGCGACCGAATCAGAGAGCCACCTGGAGCGGATAAAGATCCTGGAGAGCGCCGAGCAATGCATTCAACAGGCAGCAGATCGCCACGCCTATCGCGCCTGCGAGCAAACGGAAGGCGAGGCCAGAAAAGCCCTGCGCCAGCACATCAAAGCAGAACGACTGGAATTGCGCGAAGAGTTGGCAAGACTGCGTCAGCAGTAAGCTGGCAACAGGACGGATTGCACCTATCCGTAAAAAGGCACCAATCAATAGTGTCATTGACTCCGGGTAACATCCGGCGACTTTTATACTTGGAAGAGGCGACCAGCCAGCATTTGTTCCATTAAGGATGCTGTGCCCCTTAAGGAGCCTCTAATCAAGTCATGAACTCGTATTTTGGCAGCAAGATGTAGGTCCATGACTTGTTCAGAGGCTTCCTAGTCTATGCTCTCAGCCAGATTGATTCATTTGTAGATGTCACGAAAGAGATGTAAGTGTATCTACCAACTCGGAACCAAATTCCGATGATAGAGGCTCCTTAACAACACTATGCACTCGGACTCGGAACTTGCCCGATATAGTGGGCACCTCATTAATTCTGGAGAATTAGAGGTGAACCATAAGAAATGAGTATGGCGACAAGCGGGGACAATAATGGCAGATATGGACGATGATCGGATCGAACTTCTGGAACGGCAACTCGCCGAGAGGGTAACCGAACGGGTCCGTTCCGCATTATTCCGGCTCTATGCAACTGTTGGGATTGGCCGTTATCGGTGCGCTCGGATTCGTAAGCTGGGATATTGTTTCTGACATCAAGTCCGAGATTAAATCGGAGATCGCAGATTCAATCGACAAAGAAATAAAAGCCAAGCGTGCCGAAATCACAGAACGGGTGGCCGAGACTTGATTCATGGCCAAGCGTGCTAACCAAGTCATCCAGCGCCTAGAAAAACAGCTAGATGAATTCCAACCTCAGGCGGAAAACCTAGATGAGACTATTGAAAGGGTAAAAGCACTAAATGTTACTGCACAGAATCTAATAGCCGTATATTCGCAAGAAATACAACCGCTTGCCTCAAGCGTAAAGTCCCTTTCAAGCCAACTGAAAGTGCTGGCGGAACAGGTGAATCAACTGAACACCATCACCACAGCCGCTGACTTTGGTTCCGAGAGTGAACTAGCACAAACACCAAATCAAAGAACCGCCGCTATTTTGACTGTAATTTCAGATGCCACGAAGGCAGAGCAGCGTCTCATACAGGCGCGCAACAAGACGACAGTGTTTTTCCAGTTCGCTGGAGGACATCGCGAACAGGCTGAGGCCCTGTCAGCCGCTCTAAAGGCAAAGGGCTACTATGTTCCTGGAGAGGACCGCGAAGGCGGAGCAGCCAGAAAGCATGAGGTCCGTTATTTCCATCTCGACGACAAGGAGACCGCAGAGCGCCTCGCGGATGAGGTCACCGCTGCCCTGCAAAGCTTAGGGTATTCTGATCACGACGTACTCAATGTCGTGGCGGAATCGTTCATCTCCTACCGCGGGAAGAAACCGCGTCCTGGCGTCGTTGAATTGTGGCTCGAAATTCCTCCAAGGTAGATTGGCGATGGAATGTCGACTAAATAGAGCAGCTTGTAAAACAATAAGGCGCTGAGGTTGCGGAGTTTTCCACCCGCAGGCTTTGGACCTATAGCCAGGAGCGGCTAAATATGATCTTGGGTAGGAGAACCGTGAAGGATAATCCTTCAGCTCTTGAGTCCGTTTACCTACACCCCAGATTCAGCTCTGTATCGTCCATCAGGTGCACCACTCCTTGCGTTACATCAACTGGAAGCAGCGCAAAAGAGTTGCTGCCAAGCCGCACTGGATTTACGCAACCGTAACATTGGCGAACACCGAACAAGTCCTCGATGCATTCGCCGATAAACGAGATGAGCACACCCGACTGTCAGCCAATCCTCGCACAGTAACTAGGAGCACAAGAACATATCCTTCGATCCCCCATCTCACAAAACAAAAAAGGCTTACATCAAAAAATGATGTAAGCCTTTTATTCTATTGGTGGGCCGTGAAGGATTCGAACCTTCGACCAATGGATTAAGAGTCCACTGCTCTACCAACTGAGCTAACGGCCCAATAAGCTGAATATTCTAACGGTTCGCAGCGTAGCTGAAAGCCGTATTGTCACCTGGGGTGGACGATGGGTCTCGAACCCACGACCGCCGGAATCACAATCCGGAGCTCTACCAACTGAGCTACGTCCACCATAAAACTGTCGTCGCCTGGAGCGAACTGGCACGCCCGGCAGGACTCGAACCTGCTACCCTCGGCTTAGAAGGCCGATGCTCTATCCAGATGAGCTACGGGCGCAGAGTTAATTGGTCGGGGTAGAGAGATTCGAACTCCCGACATCCTGCTCCCAAAGCAGGCGCGCTACCAGACTGCGCTATACCCCGAATCCTGGGCCTTGCCTCACAACCCACCCAGGGAGCGCGAAGAGCCGGCATCATACTGATCTGACTCGACCAGGTCAAATCTGTTTTTACTAGCCGCATCGGAATCTCTTTTTTCGGGCTTGCCCGATCACCTACCGCACGATAAACTACTGTTTCTTCTGATAATTGTTGCCTGCCCTCGTAGCTCAGCAGGATAGAGCAATCGCCTCCTAAGCGATAGGTCAGAGGTTCGAATCCTCTCGAGGGCGCCAATCTAAGGCTGAAGCGACATGCATCTTTTTTTGCTCTTTCTCCTGCTGCTGCCCGGGCTGGTCGCAGCAGAGACATCTGCCAGCATCACCGGCCAGGTCATCGCTGTCGAGAGCGGCAACCAGCTGCACCTTTCGACTCAAGATGGCCGGCAGCGCATTATTCTGCTGGCTCATATCGAACCACCAACCACCTCCCACTCGGCCAACAACGCCCGCAAGCTGCTCCAGACACTGGTCGCTGGACGTTTTGTCACGGTCATCTACTCATCACTGATGCCAGACGGCGCGCTGCTGGGAACGCTGTTTCATGGGGGAGCTGAGATTAATCTGCGAATGGTCCAGGCGGGACTTGCCAGATTTGTACCGGATTCGACGCTCGATCCAGCCCACGCTCGGCGTTATCGGCAGGCTGAGTCACGGGCACGTCAGTACGGTATGGGAATCTGGAAATCGGGGCGCAGGCGCTAGCAAAAACAGGGGGTTATCCAGCGCGCTCCGAGTCTCCGCGCAACCGGTCAATCATCTCCTGCAGTGAATCACACAACGCCAGATAGGCCTTGCGCTGGGCAACTTCATAAGCGGTACTAGGCTCTCCCACCAATTCGAGGCGAGCCTCAAAAAACGCCACATCGGCCTCCAGCGCAGCGGGATTAAGCCGCACCCAGGAGGCATCCGCAACGCCCGGTTTCTTCTTCTCAGACACCTGCCCCACCGTTGGCAGCACATGCAATTCGTCTATACATTACAGGAGCGGTTCCTATTTTTTCAGCAGCCCGACCCGTCCAAACCATGTTCGATCCCTGTGCTAACATCCTAACCAATAGGCGACAGCAAAACGCGGCATTATACCCATTTCCAGCCTTTTCATGCCGAGATTTGTCATTTGTTCACACAACTCCAAATCGATTCTGCTTACTCCGGTGCCAATGCAGCATTTATCGAGGCTCTATACGAAGAGTATCTTCGTGACCCGGAGAGCGTACCAGAGGACTGGCGAAGCCGGTTCGCACGGCTGAATAGACGCGAAGAGGTCGACACTCCACACGCCCCAGTCCGCGAGACCTTTCGCAAACTAGCTCGCGAGCGCGCCAACACCAGCTCAGCCCAACACTGCCTGTCGCCACTAGCGGCAGAACAGCAGACCGCAGTGCTCAGACTGATCAACGGCTACCGGGTGCGCGGTCATCAGAACGCCAACCTCGATCCACTCAAACTGCGCCCCCAACCCGCGGTCCCCGACCTCGACCCGGCCTTCCTGCAACTCGACCGGCTCGATCCCGCCACCCACTTCAACACCGGCTCCCTGGCGGCCCCCGACCGGATGCCGCTGAAACAGATCATCGAGCTAGTCCGGCGCGTCTACTGCGGCACCATCGGTGCGGAGTACATGCACATCACCAACACCCACGAGAAGCGTTGGATTCAGGAGCGTATCGAGGGCCGCCCCCGAATCGAGGGGGCCAGTGTCGATGAGAAACGCTGGCTACTGACCCTGCTCACCGCCGCCGAGGGGATCGAAAAACACCTCCACTCCCGCTACGTGGGGCAGAAGCGTTTCTCCCTCGAAGGCGGCGAGAGCCTGATCCCGCTGCTCGATGAGCTGATCCAGCACGCCGGGCGCAATGGAGTCGAAGAGACAGTGATCGGCATGGCCCATCGCGGCCGGATCAACGTGCTGACCAACATCCTCGGCAAGCCGCCACAGGAGATCTTCGACGAGTTCGAAGGCCGCATTGAGCGTGACCCAGCGCGCTACGTCGGTGACGTCAAATACCACCAGGGCTTCTCCACCGACATCGACACCCCCGGCGGCATCGTACATATCGCCCTCGGCTTCAACCCCTCCCATCTGGAGATCATCAACCCGGTGATCGAGGGCTCGGTGCGCGCCCGTCAGCAGCGCCGCGGCGATCGCAAGGGCGAACAGGTGCTGCCGGTGCAGATCCACGGCGACTCTGCCTTCGCCGGCCAAGGGGTGGTGATGGAGACCCTCAACCTCTCCCAGACCCGCGGCTTTAGCACCGGCGGCACCGTCCACATCATCATCAACAACCAGATCGGCTTCACCACCAGCAATCCCCTCGACACCCGCTCCACCCTCTACTGCACCGATGTAGCAAAGATGGTGCAGGCTCCCATCTTCCACGTGAATGGCGATGACCCGGAGGCGGTACTGTTTGTCACCCGACTGGCGCTCGACTTCCGTTTCCGCTTCAACAAGGACGTGCTGATCGACATGGTCTGCTACCGTCGCCTCGGCCACAATGAAGCGGACGAACCGGCGGTCACCCAGCCGGAGATGTATAAGAAGATCCGCCGCCATCCCACGGTGCGCGAGATCTACACTCAGCAACTGATAGCCGACAGCATCATCAGCCCATCCCAGGCCCAGGCAATGGTGGAAAACTATCGCAAATCACTGGAGCAGGGACGGGTGGTATCCCGCCCGGTGATCTGCGCGGTGAAGAACCGCTTTGCGGTGGACTGGAGGCATTTTCACAGTGTGGCCTGGACCTGCCCAGCCACGACCTCACTACCGACAGAGCAGTTCAAATCCCTCGCTCAGCGACTGCTCGAACTTCCCAGCGGGTTTGAACTGCACCCCCGAGTGGAGAAGATCTGGCGCGAGCGCCAGCGCATGGCCAACGGCGACCAGCTGATCGACTGGGGCTTCGGTGAGACCCTCGCCTACGCCTCGCTGCTCACCGAGGGCTGCCCGGTGCGCCTCTCCGGTCAGGATGCAGGGCGTGGCACCTTTTTTCACCGCCACGCGGTGATCCATAATCAGGTCGACGGCACTCCCCATATCCCCCTGCAGCATCTGGCCGACGACCAGGCAAACTTTCTGGTGATCGACTCACTGCTCTCGGAGGAGGCGGTGCTCGGCTACGAGTATGGCTACGCCACCGCCGAGCCTAACGCCCTGACCCTGTGGGAGGCCCAGTTCGGCGACTTCGCCAACGGCGCCCAGGTGGTGATCGACCAGTTCATCTCCTCCGGCGGCGAGAAGTGGGGGCTGCTGTGCGGCCTGGTGATGCTGCTGCCCCACGGCTACGAAGGCCAGGGCGCAGAACACTCCTCGGCCCGCCTGGAGCGCTATCTGCAGCTCTGCGCCAACGCCAACATGCAGGTCTGCGTGCCGACCACGCCAGCGCAGATATTTCATATGCTGCGGCGCCAAATCCTGCGCCCGTTCCGTCATCCGCTGATCGTGATGACACCGAAGAGCCTGCTACGCCACCGGCTCGCCACCTCCCCGATCCAGGCCTTTACCGAAGATGGCTTCCTCAACGTCATCGGCGAGATCGACGCAATCGACCCTGAATCAGTCAAGCGCATCGTGCTCTGCGCTGGGAAG
This sequence comes from endosymbiont of Riftia pachyptila (vent Ph05), assembly GCF_000224455.1. Taxonomy (NCBI): domain Bacteria; kingdom Pseudomonadati; phylum Pseudomonadota; class Gammaproteobacteria; species endosymbiont of Riftia pachyptila. The sequence continues at coordinate 11,107 of NZ_AFOC01000014.1, read as the reverse complement.
CTCTATTATGAACTGCTGGAGACGCGCCGTTCCCGCGGCATCACCGACACCGCCATCATCCGCATCGAACAACTCTATCCCTTCCCCAGCGACGATTTCGCCCAAGCCATTGCCCCCTATCGAAACGCTGAGGAGCTAATCTGGTGCCAGGAGGAGCCGCTCAACCAGGGCGCCTGGAATCAGATCAAACACCGCTTTGCTGAGCAGGTTGCCGCTGGGCTGCGGCTCTGGTTTGTCGGCCGCCCACGCACCGCCGCACCGGCAGTGGGCTACCGCCCGGTGCATGTACAGCAGCAGCAGACCCTGATCGACGAGGCCCTCACAGGCCGCATCAACCCCGAGATGAATCCCATGGTGAATCAACTATGAGCCGAGAACTCCTGGTCCCCGAACTGCCCGAATCGGTGGCCGATGCCACCATCCTCAGCTGGCACAAACAACCGGGCGAGGCGATTACAGAGGGCGAATCCCTGGTCGACCTGGAGACCGACAAGGTAGTGCTCGAGGTGCCCTCCCCTGCCAGCGGCATACTCAGCGAGATTCGTGTTGCCGAGGGAGAGACGGTCAAGGCCAACGAGCTGCTAGCACTGATCGAGGTTGGCGAGTCAGCCGTCAGCAGCAAGGCTGAAACACCAATCAGCGAAGAGGAGCCGGCACTCTCCCCCGCGGTGCGCCGCCTGATCAATGAGCATCGGCTCGATTTTCATCAGATCACAGGCTCAGGCAAGCATGGGCGGATACTCAAGAGTGACGTGGAGGCCCACCTTGCAGCCAGTCGCCAGAGCGCCCCGCCTGCGCTAGCGGACTCCCACGAGACACTCGACATAATCGACAGCGACCGGCCGGAGCAGCGGGTGGCAATGACCCGGCTACGTCAGCGAATCGCAGAGCGGTTGCTGCAGGTGCAGCAGAGCGCCGCCATCCTCACCACCTTCAACGAGGTCAACCTGCAGACCGTCACCGAGCTGCGCGCCCGCTACCGGGAGCGCTTCGAACAACAGCACGAGGTGCGCCTCGGCTTCATGTCGTTCTTCGTCCGCGCGGCGGTAGAGGCACTGAAACAGTTCCCGGTGGTAAACGCCTCAGTGGACGGTAGCGACATCATCTACCACGGCTACTACGATATCGGCATCGCGGTCGCCTCACCGCGTGGCCTGGTGGTACCAATCCTGCGCAATGCCGATCAGCTCAGCTTTGCGCAGATCGAAAAGGGCATCAAGGCGTTCGGCCATAAGGCCAAGAGCGGCACCCTGAGCTTTGATGAACTCTCCGGCGGCACCTTCTCCATCACCAACGGTGGGGTGTTCGGCTCGATGCTCTCGACACCGATCCTCAACCCACCGCAGAGCGCAATCCTCGGCATGCATGTGATCCAGCAGCGGCCGGTGGCGGAGAACGGTAAGGTGGTGATCCGGCCGATGATGTATCTGGCACTCTCCTACGACCACCGCATCATCGATGGCAGCGAGGCGGTGCAGTTCCTGGTCACCATCAAACAACATCTGGAAGATCCGGCCAGGCTGCTGTTGCAGGTATAATGCGTCCATTCGCACAACAGGAGCCGTCGCATGACCACTATCCGCCAGGAAGACTTCATCCAGAGCATCGCCGACGCGCTGCAGTTCATCTCCTACTACCACCCCGCTGACTTTCTGCACGCCTTGGGCGAGGCCTGGGAGCGGGAGGAGTCCCCCGCCGCCAAAGATGCGATGGCGCAGATCCTGGTCAACTCACGGATGTGCGCCGAGGGCCACCGGCCAATCTGCCAGGATACCGGCATGGCCGTGGTGTTTCTCAAGATCGGCATGGAACTGCAGTGGGATGCGCAGATGAGCGTGGAAGCGATGGTCAACGAAGGGGTACGGCGCGCCTACAGCCACCCCGACAACCTGCTCCGCTACTCCATGGTCACAGACCCCGCCGGCGCCCGCACCAATACCAAGGACAACACCCCAGCGATCATCCACATGGAGCTGGTTCCCGGCGACAAACTGGAGGTGAAGCTGGCGGCGAAGGGGGGCGGCTCGGAGAACAAGAGCCGCTTTGCGGTGCTCACCCCCTCTGCCTCGGTGGTCGACTGGGTGCTGGAGCAGGTGCCACTGATGGGGGCCGGCTGGTGCCCACCGGGGATGCTCGGCATCGGCATCGGCGGCTCGGCAGAGAAGGCGATGCTGCTGGCGAAGGAGTCGCTGATGGCGCCGATCAACATCCACGAACTGCAGGCGCGTGGGCCCGCCAACCGCGCCGAGGAGCTGCGCCTGGAGCTGCATGAGAAGATAATGCGCTGGGCATCGGCGCCCAGGGACTAGGCGGACTAACCACGGTGCTGGACGTAAAGGTCAGCGACTACCCCACTCACGCCACCTCGCTGCCGGTGGCGATCATCCCCAACTGCGCCGCCACCCGGCATATCGAGTTCACCCTCGATGGCTCTGGCCCGGCCGAGCTGACCCCACCCCAAGCGGAGGATTGGCCCGCGGTCACCTGGGAGGCCTCCGACGACGCCCGCCGGGTCGATCTCAACAACCTGACCAAGGCAGAGATCGCCGACTGGCGGCCCGGCGAGCGCATCCTGCTCTCCGGCAAGCTGCTCACCGGCCGCGACGCCGCCCACAAGCGCATCGCTGATTTGCTAACCAGGGGCGAACCGCTACCCGATGGGGTCGACCTGCGGAACCGTTTCATCTACTACGTCGGCCCGGTTGATCCGGTGGGCGACGAGGTGGTCGGCCCCGCCGGTCCCACCACCGCCAGCCGCATGGACAAATTCTCCGAGATGATGCTGGGCGAGTTGGGGCTGATCGGCATGGTCGGCAAGTCGGAGCGCGGCCCGAGTGGCATCGAGTCGATCAAAAAGCACCAGGCGGTCTATCTGATGGCGGTGGGCGGCGCCGCTTATCTGGTCTCCAAGGCGATCCGCAGCTCGCGCCTGGTCGCCTTCGAGGAACTCGGCATGGAGGCGATCCGCGAGTTCGAGGTGAAAGACTTCCCGGTCACCGTGGCGGTGGATAGCCGGGGTGAGTCAGTCCATACCAGCGGCCCTGCCGAGTGGCGGGCGCGGATCGGCAAGATCCCAGTGATTGAGGAGTAGCAAGATGCCCCACTACAACGCCTTCCGCATCCACAACGATCAGGGTAAACACAGCGCCGGCATCGAGCAGCTCGAGGTGGTCGAACCCGAGCAAGGCGAGATCCTGATCCGCACCCGTTACTCCAGTATCAACTACAAAGATGCCCTGGCAGGTACCGGGCGCGGCAAGATCCTGCACCATTTCCCGCTCACCGGCGGCATCGACAGCTGTGGCGAGGTGGCACAGTCGAACGATCCGCGCTTCAGCGAGGGGGACGAGGTGATCGTCACCGGCTATGGCCTCTCCGCCACCGACGACGGCGGCTATGCCGAATACCTGAAGGTTCCAGCAGAGTGGGCGGTGCCCATGCCGGAGGGATTGGGGCCTCTCGAGTCGATGGCGCTGGGCACTGCTGGCTTCACCGCCGCGCTGGCGCTGCACCGCATGGAGGCCAACGGTCAGACCCCGGAGATGGGGCCGATCCTGGTCACCGGCGCCAGCGGTGGGGTTGGCAGCCTGGCGGTGAATATCTTCGACGGCGAAGGCTATGCGGTGACGGCTGTCAGCGGCAAGCCGCAGCAGCATGCCTGGCTGGAGCATCTGGGCGCCAGCGAGGTAATCACCCCGAGCAGTTGCAACTGGGGCATCATGCCTTGGAGAAAGGGGTCTGGGGCGGAATTGTCGACACGGTGGGCGGTGCCATGCTCTCCGGCCTGACCCGGTCGGTGCGGCCCTGGGGCTCCATTGCTGCTATTGGTCTGGCCGGCGGCCACGAACTCAATACCACGGTGATGCCGTTCATTCTCCGTGGTATCAGCCTGCTCGGCATCAACAGCGCTGACTGCCCCTATTCGATTCGCGAAGAGATCTGGCAACGGCTTGCCACAGACCTGCACCCGCGCCATCTGGAGGATATTGTCGGCCAGGTTGTAACTCTGGAAGAGCTGCCCAAAATCTTCGAAAAGATGCTCAATGGCGAGACCCACGGACGCACACTGGTTCAAACAAATTGAGACTAATCAACAATCAGAGGGAATTTTTAAGTATACTACTACCCTTAAAGTAGTAGAGTGGAGTCCATGACCAAGCAGTACCATGATCAGGATAAAACCGAACATCGCTGTCGTCAGCACCCTGTTGCTGCTGGCCTCAATACCCATCACCACTCAGGCAGACCTGCCCGCACTCACTGATAAGTGTCTAGAGTGCCACGGCACAGCAGGTAACAGCGATCGCCCCCAGATCCCATCGATTGCTGGCTTCTCCACCAACAACCTGCTCGACTCCCTGCTCTCTTACAAGTATGGCGACCGGAAGGGAAAGAGCATTCAAACCCCCCACCTGGGCAAGACCGACATGAACCGGGTCACCCAATCCCTGAGGCCGGAAGAGATCAAAGCGCTGGGTGAGTTTTTTGCCAAGCAGCCATTCAGGCCAGCAACACAGAAGTATGACGCGGATCTGGCTGCGCTGGGCGCGCGTATCCACGAAGAGAAGTGCGAAGAGTGCCACCATGATGGCGGCGCCTTTCCTGAGGACGACACCGGTATCATCGCCGGTCAGTGGAAACCCTATCTGGAGCGGCAGTTCGAGCTGTTCATCGCAAACGCACGCCCAACCACCAAAAAGATGGCGCGCCGCTTCAACACACTCGATGAGAGCGACCGGCGCGCCTTGGTTGAATTCTATGCCAGCCGCCAACAGATCAACTGAGGTCTATAACACCGCATCGGGCTGCGGGTCACCCTCTTCCCAACCCGGCAATTGAACATGGCACATGTATAGGTTGGGCTGCGCCCAACACCATCCTTGATTCAATCTATGATACGCGGCGGCCACCAGCCGCCCTATATCTGAGCCCGGCGGCCCTCACCCTAAGGCCCTACCAGCACCTGGCCGTATTGTCATCGCCAGCACTATTCGTCGCCGACTTGGCCCCCGTCTCAGTGATCGTGAAGGTATCGCAGTCAGTATCGCCGCTATCTCCCGCCTGGGCACCGACACGAGTAGCGGTGATGCTGTAGTCGGGAGTGGCAGCATCCCCATCGGGATCAAGGGTGATGCTGAAACTGTAGTAGTCAGGATTGCCATCCACATCGTTATCGTAATCGAGTTCGCTCATGATCTTGGTGAATTCGTTGCCCAGAGCCACCTGAGAGGCATAGCTGCCGTTCAGAGCGTAGAAGCGTTCTTCCGCCATCGCCAACCGCATCAGGCCGCTGCGCGCATCCACCCGGCGGGCCTTCTGCAACTGTTCGCTGTAGAGCGGATAGCCAATGCCCACCAGAATCACCAGCACCGCAATGGTGATCATCAGTTCGATCAGGGTGAAGCCCTGGTTGGCGCGATCAAATCTCATCATTGTCTCTCCTTATCCCGGCCTATTGGCGGCGGATCTCCAGCACTTCCCGCAGGCCATTTTTATCTTCTCCACGAGTCACCAGGGCCTTGATCGCTTCACCCTGACGCAGGTCAGAGAGCAGCCCCAGCTTCTTCGATGTGCCCACCACCCTGAGCTTTCTCGACATAGAAAAGACGGTATCATCAATCCAGATCCGTCGTCTCTTGAGGTTAACCCCATCAAAGGGACCAGAGATCTCGACTCCCTGCGCCGCAGGCATACCCGGCATGCCTGCCATGGGCCTGACCGCATAGTTGCCTGCCACAGCAGGCAACGCCGCACTCATCAGCAAGGCCGCCGCCAGCAGCCAGCAGCCTCGGCCTATTCTGCGCTTATTGCCATTCATGTGCTTCTCCTATCCAACTGGCCCGATGCCGGCCAAGCAGATCAAAACTGGTAGTGGGCCCAGGATGAGCGGGTGCCTGTACTGCTGCCACCCTGCACATCCATCGAATCGACGGTCACATTGTCGCTACCACCACCGCCTCCGCCACCATTAGCATCATTTTGCTCCCGGTCGGTGGGCAGCTCGATAGTGCCCTCCTCACCGGGACCCGACTTCACGATCGAGGGCTGCCACCAGATATTGTCAGACTTCACACCTGCCACCTCTCTGCCGTTCACCGTGTCTTCCGCGCCATAATTGCTGTTACCCGAGACATCGAGGGCTACAAAACTAGGCTCACCGCCACTGGCAAGATCATGCACCATCAACCAGCTGTAGCCAGCACCGGTGCCGCATAGATTCTCCGCCGGCACAAGGGTGGTATAGAAAACCAGATCACCGAAGATGCCTGGATTGACAATGACCCGCTCTCTACTGTTGGAGGAGGCTGTGTTGAAATCGACATACCAGCCCTTCTTTGTATCATAATCGACCGGATTGCTGCTCAGCAGGCGCACCGTCAACTCAACGGCATCCGCCCCCTCACCGAAGGTTTGCAGGGACTCTTCAAGGGTCTGCTCGATCAGTTGGTCTCTTGAATTGGTCAGGACCCCGTCCAAACCCAGAGTGCCGACGCTCGCACCCGCATCCCAGACACCGTAGAAGCTCTGCACACCGGTGCTGCTGGGGTCACCCTCCGCGACATACTGACCAGTACCGATGAACACCATCACGTTGGGCTCGGTGGAGAGGCCCCGTTCGGTTGGGTGGAAAGCCACCGCCGGCTGGGTGGTGATCGGTTGTCTGTTACCGAATTCATCCTGAGCGCTGAACAGCCGGTAGTGTTGATCCGCATCATCCCAGCGGGCCGAGGTGGCATTGGAGATATCGAACACCCAGAGATTGCCATGCAGATCACCAACATAGACCCGGTCGGCAATACCATCGCCGTTCAGATCGATCACCGACGGGGTGGAGAGACCGTTGCAGTCACTGGCCGCACTCTGGCAATCACCATTGACGATCGACCCCACTCCGGTGTCGATCACAATCTCTGATGGTAAAGCGTTGTCGAGGAACTTGATAAACAGTTTGGCCCTGCCATCAGATGCTGGTCCCGGCTCATAGCCACTGCCGAAGATGACCGCCCAGCGTCCAGTATTCACCCCATCCACAATGGGGCCGTTGGTCTTGACGATGGTCGGTTCGCTGTAGGTATAGCCCAGATCATCATGGGTGAACTCCCAAAGCACATTCGCTGCAGCGCCGGCAGTAGTAGTGAACTCACTGGGATCGGAGACATCCAGGGCGAAAAAGCCACGGCCACCACCGCGCACCCACCCACCAGAATGGTGTGCCAACTCGCACCGGCACCATCACCGGTATCGATGAACACATCCGCCACCGTCGGCGTCATATCGACATAGTAGCGGTGGCTATAGCCCTGCTCAGCCAGCCAATGCAGCCCTTTACCGGTCGCGCTGGAGAACAGCTGCTGCGGAAAGTAACCGAACACCTCCTCACCATCCTCTGCACGGAAGCCGTGCAGCATGCCGTCATTGGCCCCCACATAGACCATCGGGATACGATTGGCTGCATCAACATTTGCCCACTGATAGTAGGAGTTAACACCGCCCCCCTCTATGCCGTCGGGATAGAGCCCAGGATTGGGGGCTCCAACAAACACCGGCGAGGAGTGGATGATGTCACCGAGCAGACCGCCGCGCGCACGGAACTGGCCGCTACTGTCNACCTTCGTTGGCGGTTGCTCCAGCCAGATAGGCAACCAGACTCTCGCCAAACGCTTGTTCATCGGCAAAACTGGAGCGATCGGTATCGGCCGCCAGGATATCGGCCACCTGGGCAGCGGTCATCTCGTTTGCTGCCGGTGCGGTATAGTCCGCCGGAAAGGCAAACGGGATACCACCGGTGTCATTGCGAGTGATCAGCACCCGTGGTGAAGCACGGTTTGCCAGCAGCTCATGGGCAGCCCAGACATCCGCCCCCACACCATTGGCATCGATAACGGCGGCATAGAGTTCGCCACTCCAATCTGATGAGTTGAAGCGCCCCTGAAAGATCCTGCCACCACCGCTGACATCCACCGTGTCCACCGCCACCGCTGCCGCCGAAGAGGAGTCGCGGGAGGTGATCTCCTGAATCGCCCGGTTGAGGCTGGCGATCAGGTCTTCGGGATTCTTCGCATTGAGATAAAGGCCACGACCGTTCCAGGCGGCGTGCAGCATGTCATCCACGGCGGTGCTTGTATCGCCGACAGCCTCCGGCCAGCCGGTGGCGAGAGTCGGGTCGCACTCGCTGGGCCAGTTCTGGGTGGCCAGGCTGTCGGTACGGTTACCGGGCAGACAGTCGCTGCCATCTGCCTTTTTCAAGGGGATGTTGCCGGTGACGCCAAAGGCCACCGTGAAGGTCACCAGATGTTGTTGTGGATTACTGTCCGTACCAATATCGAGATCAACCTCACCCACATTATTGGCAAGATTCCCGTTCAGATCCCGCTCATAGTAGTGCATGGCGACATCAGCCAGGGTGTTGCTGAAGGCATCGCCATAGGAGGCCTGATCATAGCCTCCAGGCACACCATCATTGTCGGCATTGCCCACGCCGGGGTCATCCCCGTTCCAGAAGCCATCGGAGAGCAGCACTGCAAAATTCTGCTGGCAGGTGCCGCCCAGATCGGCCTTTAAGATCGGCGAAAAGCCGTTGGCGCTGTTTGGATCATCACCCAGCGTGAAGCCAAACAGATCTCTATCTGCCCCGCTTGAGCCGATGAAATACTCACCGACCCGGGCCAAGCCGCGGCGCAGCGGTGTCGAACCACCGACTCGGCCGCGCAGCAGGTTCGCCATGATCTGAGCCTTGTTGGCCGTCTCGGTGGCATTATTATCGGGGTTGGTAAACGTATCCACCGAGGCGACCGGGGTGCCTACCTCACGTGAACCACTGCCCGGCACACTATCGTTCTGATTGATCAGCCCCAAGCCGAGGCGAGCCCGCGAATCTTCGATCACCTCGGAGATCGCCCGCTTCATTACATAGTGGCGTTTACGATAGTAGCTAAACCAATTAGCGAAATTGGTCTGCTGCTCAGCGGTGAGATCGGTATTGACCCAGACCCTCGCGTTATCGTCAGCAATGGGGCACTCACCCTCGTCATACTCCCCATCACCATCTGCATCGTTCCAAGGGTAGTAGAAGACACCGCCGGGGTTGAATTCGCTGGTCAGGTCGCACGTATAGCCCGCATTACCTGTAGTATCTTTGATGTCTTTGGCGCTACCAGCGAATGAAAAGTTATTGCTGGTCGACTCACAGCTTAGGCCGGCCCTGGCCTCACCGGTAAAGGGGTGGATCCGGGCATTGGTGATCGACTGGTCGGTGAAGGCGTTTCCATCGATATCGACACCACGCCAAGGGGTATAGGTCTTACTCGGATCATAGGCCATGACGTTGAAGCCGGCGCACAGGGTTAGTTTGGCGTACTCCCGCTCCGTAGCGCTAAACGAATCATGGTAAGGATTGAAACGGATGTTGTAGCGGTTGTAAGTACGGGGTGACCACCTGTTGGTATCGACCCCCTCCCGAAACAACACTTCCCAACTCATACTTCCCGAGTCGTCGAGCATGAAGAAGATATTCGGCTGCACTGATTGCGCCAGAAACAGTGGAACCTGCGCCAGCGGACCGGGGGCCGCCTGCCCTTGGCTGCTGCAGATCACCAACAGTGCGGCGCCAGCCAGACGCGAAAAACGGCGTGCGGAAACGGCCCGCCAGCTTGGTCGATAGGTCTGTCTGCTTTTCATTCCGCCCTCCTCCTATTTATTCACAAGGGCATCAAAACGTGGCTCTGCAACACCTGCCGGGCGGCGCGGTCCTGCCCCCAGCCGATGGCGGTGATGCGAAAGGCCTGCCTGGCACTGGTACTGGCACTCACCTTGCCCATGGTCAGATCGATCTTGACGTCGGCCGGACCGACATACTCGATGATAAAGCGTGGCTGCTGTGCCACCTGTTGGTCGAAGCTGGGCAGCACTCCGGTACCCAAGTCATCCTGTCCCAGGGTGACATAGCCCTTGCCAAGCGGGCAGGTGGGAGGACTCGCATCGTTGCACCAGTGCTCCTCACGGATCGGATCGAATCTGCAGCCGCCCGACTCGGTGCCGGCACAGATCCGGTCTGAGTCTTCCGCCTGTAGTGGCGGGGAGATATTGACCGTATGCCGCATCGCCGAATAGAGGCCGGTGCTACCACTCTTGAAACTACTCAGGTTTGCCGTGCTGGTGATGTTGGCCGTCAGCCAGCGCTCCGCCACTCGCAGCGCCACCTCCGCCGCCTGCAACGCGGTATTCGACTGATGGAAGTTGCCCGCCATGCGCTGTTCCAGCACCGAGTTGCCGATGCCCGAGATGCCCAACACGGTCATTATCACCAGCAGCATCAGCGCCAGCACCAGCACCGCGCCACGCTGCTGCCGATGCGGTTTGATTACGGATGGAAACCTCATATGGTGCCTCCACGGTTACGCAGTTTGATGGTGAAGGTGAACTCGCGGGTCTCATCGTCGGCCATCTTGCCTTGGCTATCCGCCACAGGCGTGCCCGGATTGATCTCGAGAAAGATCCGCAGACTGGTGATTAAATCGAGATTGGCACTGCCCACTGAGTCCCAGTCGGTATATCGATCGGCAGAGCCATCATTGTCCTGATCCACCCCATAGGTGATCTGAAAATCCTGCACCCCGGCAATCAGCAGCTGCCGCTCGCCCCCCAGGCGTGTGGCAAACAGGCCGCTAATCTTGCTACCGACCGGCCCCGTGGCGAGCACCTGATAGTTGACCGCCTCCATCTCGTAGACCGTGGCGGCCGAGAAGCGGGTATCACCAAATACATGCTGGATCCCCGCCTCACTATTGCTGACGTTATTGAGGGTGGTGTTTGTGTCGTGGGCCAGCAGACCGCTGTTGCCCGGATCATTGGTCAACATGAAGATCGCCAGCGCGTCACAGTCGCTAACGGAGATGATATCCCCCGCCTCCAGCTCACTGTATGTGGCCACATTCTGGTCGACTGGCACCGATCCGGTCTGTGAACCCATACTCGTGGTAACCGGCACTGCCACCCCCGCCTTGGCGTAGTGCATGGTCAGCGAATCGGGAGCACCGCTGGCACCCTCCACACCGATCAGCGGCTGCGCGAAGTCATAGAGAGGCGTCTTCCAGTCATCGCCACCAGA
>NZ_AFOC01000015.1:0-46404 GCF_000224455.1 endosymbiont of Riftia pachyptila (vent Ph05) | reverse complement strand
GGTGACGTGGCTGGCGAAGTCGGGGCCGCTTCGGCAGGGGCGCTCTGCGGGGTTGGCTCAGCAACCTCAACAGTCGTCTCCTCTGCCGGCTCTTCAGCTTCCGGTAGCTGATAGCGGCTGGCGGTGAACAGGATGCCGAGCAGTGGGTGATCAAGATAGTGCAGCTCGCCGCTGCGCATGCGGCGGTTTGCCCGCATCCGGTAGCTGCGAAAGTCGCCGCCTGCAGTGTCGGTGGCTCCATTTAAAGGCCATTTGCGCAGCAGCAGATCAGCCTCCAGATGGAGGTAGCGTTTGACCCCCACCCTGAGAGTGCCCTCCAGCCAGGTTGGCGCAGCGTTCTGTGCCTCCTGAACGCTGCCATCTCTATTATCAAAGTGGATAAGCAGAGTCTGTGCCTCAGCAGGTTTGACCACCTGCTGGCGCCAGGCGCCATGCAGCAGTGGCCGGTAGTTACGGGAGCGTTGTAGCCGTGCCACCTCAGCAGAGAGTTGCAGCTCACTGGCAGGCAGTGGCTGATAGGCGACAGGGCTGGCTTCATCTTCCACAGACGGCTCAGGCTGGGGGCCAAGATCGATCGGCAGGGCGTTCAACACGGATGGTCGCTCGCCATCGTTGGGCCAGTACTCTGTTGAACCTGCGCCTGCAGCGGTGCGCTCGAAGATGATGATCTCAAACTGGTACCAGGGCGGCGCTTCGCTTTGCGGCAGCTCTTCGGCCCAGGCCAGGTTGGTGGCGAGGCAGAGCCACGCCAGCAGAGATCGAATAAATGGGGCGGTCTTCACGCTGGATAGTGCCTCTCTCTGAATCGGTTCTGTTCTAGTAGATAGGAGCGCCGCGAGCGTCGTTCCTGCGGTTGCCGGCATTGTCTAACCCATCAGGGTATCGATCAACCGTCCGATGCGCTCGACCCGGCTGGCCGGGTCGCTTAGATCATCGAAGAAGCGCAGTTTGTCCGCCCCATCCAGTTTATACATCGAGGGTCGACTCTGGATCAGGCGGATCAACTGGGCCGGATCGATCTTCGGCTCGCGGTCGAACAGGATTCGGGCGCCCTGAGGTCCGCCCTCGATCTTACGGATGCCGAGTGTATGCACGCGCAGCTTCAGGGCGGTGATCTCGAACAGGTTCTTGGCCGCCTCCGGCAGCAGGCCAAAGCGGTCGATCATCTCCACCTGCAGCTCGCGCAGCTCATCCTGGTTGGCAGCGCTGGCGATGCGTTTGTAGAGCACCAGACGGCTGTGCACGTCGGGCAGGTAGTCGTCGGGCAGCAGCGCCGGGATCTGCAGTTCGATCTCGGTGCCGTGGTCGAGGGGGCGGTCGAGCTCCGGTTGCCTGCCGGCCTTGAGTGCCTGCACCGCCCGTTCCAGCAACTCGGTGTAGAGGGTGAAGCCGATCTCCTGGATCTGTCCGCTCTGCCCCTCCCCCAGCAGCTCGCCGGCGCCGCGGATCTCCAGGTCGTGGGTGGCAAGGGTGAAGCCCGCTCCCAGATCCTCCAGTGACTCGATCGCCTCCAGCCGCTTCCTGGCATCGGCGGTGAGGGTGCGGGGTGGCGGTGTTAGCAGATAGGCGTAGGCGCGGTGGTGGGAGCGCCCGACCCGACCGCGGATCTGGTGCAGCTGGGCCAGCCCCAGTTTGTCGGCACGGTTGATGATCATGGTGTTGGCGGTTGGCACGTCGATGCCACTCTCAACGATGGTGGTGCAGACCAGCAGGTTGAAGCGCTGATGGTAGAAGTCACGCATGATGCCTTCCAGCTCGCGCTCGCGCATCTGGCCGTGGGCCACCTGCAGGCGCACTCCGGGCAGCAGCTCTTCGAGACGCTGCGCTATGTTCTCGATGGTGCTGACCTCGTTATGCAGAAAGTAGATCTGCCCGCCGCGCTTCAGCTCACGCTGGCAGGCTTCCTGGATCAGCGCGTCGTTCCACTGGCTGATGAAGGTCTTGACCGGATGGCGCAGCGCCGGTGGGGTGGCGATCACAGATAGGTCGCGCATCCCCGACATCGCCATGTTGAGGGTGCGTGGGATCGGGGTGGCGGTGAGGGTGAGTAGGTCGACCTCGCTGCGCAGCGCCTTGAACCGCTCCTTGTGGCGTACCCCGAAGCGGTGTTCCTCGTCGATGATAACCAAGCCCAGATCCTTGAAGCTGATGCTATCCGAGAGCAGTTTGTGGGTGCCTATCACGATGTCGATGGTGCCGTCGGCTAGGCCGTCGATCACCTTCTGCTGCTGCTTGCCAGTGCGGAAGCGCGACAGGCTTTCGACCCGCACCGGCCAGTCGGCGAAACGGTCGGCGAAGTTCTGATAGTGCTGCTGGGCGAGCAGGGTAGTGGGGACCAGTACCGCGACCTGCTTGTTGCCCTGGGTCGCCATGAAGGTGGCGCGCATTGCCACCTCGGTCTTGCCGAAGCCGACATCGCCGCACACCACCCGGTCCATCGGCTGAGGTGATGCCATATCGGCCAGCACCGATTCGATGGTCTGCTGCTGGTCCGGGGTCTCCTCGAACTCGAAGGAGGCAGCAAAGGCCTGATACTCGGCATCGGGCTCGGGGAAAGCGACACCCTGACGAGCGGCGCGGCGAGCGTAGATCTCCAGCAGTTCCGCCGCCACGTCGCGCACCTGCTTGGCGGCGCGCTTTTTGACCTTCTCCCACTGGTCGCTGCCGAGCCGGTGCAGCGGTGCGTTCTCCGGTGAGGCGCCGGCGTAGCGACTGATCAGGTGCAGTGAGGCGACCGGCACGTAGAGCTTGTCCCCCTTGGCATACTCCAGGGTGAGAAACTCGGTGGTCATGCCGCCGACCTCCAGGGTCTGCAGACCGAGGTAGCGGCCGACGCCATGCTCTTCGTGGACCACCGGCGCGCCGACGTGCAGCTCGGTGAGGTTGCGCACGATCTGGTCCGGGTCTTGGCTGACCTTGCGCCGGCGCCGCTCCTGACGCACCCGTTCACCGTAGAGTTGGGCCTCGGTGATCAGGGCGATATCGTCTAGCAGCAGCCCCTGTTCGAGAGGCGCGACGGTTAGGCCGATCGGGATGTCGCTGGCGAGGAAGCTGTGCCAATTCTCGACCAGCTGGGCGCTGATGCCAAAGTCTTTCAGGGTCGACAGCAGGATCTCACGGCGGCCGGCGCTCTCGGCGATAAACAACACCCGGTGGTTGTGGTCGGCGAGAAACGCCTGCAGCGCTGCGGCGGGGTGCTGCGCCCGGGCCTGGATTGCCAGCGGCGGCAACAGTTGGCTGTCGAAGTTGATGGGCGCGCTATAGCCTTTGCTACGTTGGGCGATCTCGTTCGACTGGTAGCGGATAGAGGCACCCTGTTTGAGTGCGGTGGAGAGTTCGTCCGGGCTGAGGTAGAGCTGCTGAGGTGGTAGCAGAGGACGCTCGATGTCGTGGCGGCGCTCTGCGAAGCGTTCCTCTACCTGTTGGAAAAAGGCTTCGGCCTGCTCCCGCACCCCTGCATCGATCATCAGCAGGCGATTTTCTGGCAGATAGTCGAAGAGTGTGGCGGTCTGTTCGAAAAACAGCGGCAGGTAGTACTCCAGCCCGCCGGGCAACCGGCCTTCGCTGACCTCCTGGTAGATCAGGCTGCGCTGCAGGTCGCCCTCGAACTGATTGCGGTAGTTGCGGCGGAACAGGGTGGTGCCAGCCTCGTCGAGGGGGAACTCGCGGGCCGGCAGCATGTGGATCTTGTCGATCTTCTCCAGCGAGCGCTGGCTCTCCGGATCGAAGGTGCGGATGGTCTCCACCTCGTCATCGAACAGGTCGATGCGGAAGGGCTGTTCACTGCCCATCGGGAACACATCCAGCAGCGAGCCGCGCACCGCGAACTCGCCATGTCCCAGCACTTGGGAGACGCACTGGTAGCCGCTGCGCTCCAGACGCCTGCGGGTCTGGTCCAGATTGAGTTGCTGACCGATGTCGACAATCAAGGCGTGGTGTTCGAGGAAGGATGGCGGCGGCAGACGCTGCATCAGGGTGCTGACCGGCAGCACCAGAATCGCCCGCTGGGTGCGCGGCAGTTGGTAGAGCGTCAGCAGACGTTGTGAGATCAACTCCGGCAACGGCGAGAAGACGTCGTAGGGGAGGGTCTCCCAGTCGGGTAGGGCGATCACCGGCAGGCCCTGCTCTTCGAGGAAGAACCCCAGCGCGCTTTCCAGCCGGTTGGCGCTCTGGACCTCATCGGTGACCACCAGCGTCAATCCCTCAAAGGCCTCTGCGCTGCGGGCGATTGCGAGCGCTATGCTGCTGCCACGCAACCCGCCCCACTGCAGACGCTCTGCGTCACCTTCAGGAAATGGGGGCTGGAAGGGGGAGTGAGGTCTGAGCTGTGCTGAGGTCATCAGAATTCCGTGCGATAAACAGGCGACGGAATTGTCGCATAAAGCGGTGTTTAAGGTTAGGAGGGGTCGGGGTCGTATTAAGGTAAACCCCTATAAGCATTCTTGATTACGATCAAGGTGACTCCACGAACAGGATGTGAGCATTCGCCTCGCGAAAGCTGAAGAATAAGAAGGAAATTCGCGCAGTTTGCGAAGCCATGCTGTCCCTGTCTAGTTGTATCTGTAGGGTTGGTGGGAGAAAACACTCCCAGCCTTTATCACTTTTTCCTGTCCGGGTTAATGATGTATTCCGAGTCGACTATCGCTTGTAGAAGTGTGTCGATACTGGAAGGTTCAATCATTTTTTCTGCTTCTGGTTGGTAACACGGATTGGATTGCAACGCTTTCGCTTTCCCTGATCAGGTTGTCGGTACCCTTACCGGCGTTCAACATTGCTGAGGAGATGAAAGCGATGAGAAAATGGTGGCTACTGGGGATTGGTGCCGCACTGCTGCTTACCCACGGGTTTGCAGTCGCGTCGGTCAAAGCCCCTCCGAAAGAGATGTCTACTGAAACCAAGGCGTGCGTTAAGTGCCATAAAAAGAATAACCCTGGCCTGATTCAGGCATGGGGTGCCAGCAAACACTATGGTGCCAATGTAGGTTGTTACGAGTGTCATGCGGCGGATGCCAAAGACCCGGATGCCTATATCCATGACGACAAGAAGGTGAAGAAACATATCTCGATTATCGTTTCACCTAAAGACTGTGCGAACTGTCATGAGGCTGAAGCGGCAGAGATGAAGAAATCTCACCATGCGGATGCCGGTAAGATTATGGGTTCTCTGGATAACCTGCTCGCAGAGGTTATTGAAGGCGATAGTGGCTTCATTACCGAAGGATTCCCTGAGGGTAACTCGGCAGCGGCAGTTAATGGTTGCTGGCAGTGCCACGGATCTCAGGTGAAGGTACTGAAGGATGGTCAACTGGATCCAGCGACTTGGCCGAACACCGGTATTGGTCGAATCAATCCGGATGGCTCCAAGGGTAGCTGCGCAGCTTGTCACTCTCGCCACCAGTTTTCTGCAGCACAGGCGCGTCAGCCTGAGAACTGCGGCAAGTGTCACATGGGGCCAGATCATCCTCAGATCGAGATCTACAACGAGTCCAAACACGGTATCGCCTATCGCGCAGACCGCGAGAAGATGAACATGGACAACGCCAAGTGGGTCGTGGGTGAGGACTACTACGTAGCACCAACCTGTGCTACCTGCCACATGAGTGCAACCAGAAAGCAGGGCATTACCCATGATGTGGGCGATCGTCTGAGCTGGAACAACCGTCCTCCTGTCTCCAAGAAGCAGGGTTGGGTTAAAGGTACCGTGGGATGGGAAGATCGTCGCGACAAGATGAAAGATGTCTGTAACGCTTGCCATGAAGAGAGTTGGACAGAGAACTGGTACACCCAGTATGACGGTCTGGTCGATCTCTACAACCGCAAGTATGGCGAGCCTGGGTTGAAGCTGATGAAGGCTGCCAAGCCGCTGATCAAAGGGCCAAAGTTCTCGAACAAGATCGACTTTATCTGGTTTGAGCTATGGCATCATGAGGGACGTCGTGCACGTATGGCGGCTTCCATGCAGGGGCCGGATATCACTCACTGGGAAGGTACTTACGATCTGGGTAAGAACTTCTACACCGAGCTGGTTCCTGAGCTGAAAGAGCTAATCGAGCATGGCAAGCACGGTAGTGCAGCCGACAAGAAGGCAGCAGAAAATCTGGCGAAGGTTCTGGATGAGGTGCTGAATATGGAAGAGCACAAGTGGTTCCTTGGCAAGATGGATCCGGCCAAGGCCAAGGCTCGTAAGGCACGTCAGGAAGAGTTTAAAAACCGTTACAAGGAACACTAAGTAACGTTTTAAAACGACTGTCTTTCTAGATGGAAAACCCTCCACCCCTTGCGGGGCGGAGGGTTTTTTTCTGGGTTGTGATTCTGTACGTGTGCGATGAAGTCATGCGCAATGCCTGATAATCAGTCCGGCACCTCCCACCCAAGAACCTTGCCTTCATCAAACCATACATAGCTGTGTAACTTGGAGCTTGGATGGTAGTACCAGCTGGTGAATATCTGTTGTTCAATTCGAGCCGGCTTGCCTAGCAGTTTCTGGATATCGTCGCTGCTCATCTCTCTCTTGATTCGTCGCCAGAGAATGGGGTCCTTCCAGCGATCTTTGGCGTTTGTCTCCTCCAATAATCGCTCAAGCGCAGTCACTCGATTTTCCAGATCAGTGATTCGCTGCTCCAGGCGCATCTCATCTGCAAGCGCTGAGTTGCAGATCAACACAGAGGCAACGAGTGGTGTAAGCAGTATTCTCAATGACTTTATGCGCCAATCTCTCTCCTTGTCAGGAAGAGATGCGTTGCATGAGATTCTTGAGAAGTTACGAAAGTTCTTCATGGCAACCTTTGGAATTTAGAGTCAGTTAGATTGGGAAGGGAGCTTTAGAACCCACTGAATGAGGCCCTATAATCAATCGGTTATGGGGTGCGGATCGGGTGTAATAGCAGTCTCTCTAGCAAACAACGGAACCCTGCTGCAGGCAGGGTTCAGAGGGAGCGAAACAGTTCTCGTGGGTGTTGGATCTGTCCGTTATCATTTGGGATCAACGGGGGAATGTGTAGTATCTGCTGGTTTTCCGTGATTTGCCCCCATCAGCTTCTTTCCCTTGTGGAGCTGATCCATGTTCAGGGCGTCGATTTTTTGCTGAATGACGATTTTGTATTCTTTAGCAATCTTCTGGTTGGGATCTAGCGCCAATGCTTGGTTCAGCATTGCTTTTGCGTATTCGAAGGCGCCTGAATGCTCATAGAGGAAGGCCAGGGTAATAAACAGTTTTGGGTCTTCAGGGGAGAGGGTGATTGCACTCTGCATGGTGCGGATTCCATTACTGTAATCCTGTTTCAATAGATAGACCCCCATCAACTTACGGTGTGCCTCCAGTGATTCTGGATTGTTCTCGATGACCTTTTGCAGAATTGATGCGGACTGATCCAGTAGCTCTGCTCTCTTCGGGGAGTCGATATCCAAAGGCAGCGCTTGGGAATAGAGCTTCATCGCTGCATGAATGCCAGTGTTTTCCTTGGTGATATCAGCGGAAGCCGCTGCTGTTTGAGAGAGTGTCAGGGTCAGTGCAAATACTGTGTGTGCAATGATTCCGTAGACCGTTTTCATTACTTTCCTCCTCAGTTGGAAATTGGTTTTTTTAACTTTGTTTTAATATCAGAGCCGGGTTTATTCTAATTGCATGAACAGTGTCCGTACAGAAATAGTAACGTATTGATTATTATTGATAAATATAGATTTTAATGGGTGCTGGAGGGAGTCTGTCTGCGTCAGCAGCAGACGCTACTCAAGCCGCTCTTACGGCAGATAACAAGTACTGGAGTGAGAACAAGCTTCAGCTGTCGGGGCGTTTCAAGAAGCGACTCGAACTGGTGCTGGAATTCGCCAAGTTATTTCTGCCTGACCAACTCTTTTTGCAGGTTGGTGGGCACCGCCTCATAGTGGCTGAACTCTATATTGTAGCTACCCTCGCCGCCGGTCAGTGCCTTGAGTTCAGTACTGTAGCTACCGAGTTCAGCCAGTGGCACTGAGCCACTGATGATGATCTCACCGTTGTTGCCGCTGTCGGTGCCGTTGATCTGGCCCCGTTTGGCTGCCAGATCACCCGCCAGATCGCCCATGCTTGAGTCAGGGGCGGTGATGGCGATATTTACGATTGGCTCGAGGATCACCGTTGCCGCCTTCTCCGCTGCCTCAAGGAACGCCTTCTTGCCGGCGGTGGAAAAAGCGATCTCTTTTGAGTCCACTGAGTGGTGTTTGCCGTCGAGCAGGGTGACACGGATATCCTGCATCGGGAAGCCAGCGATGGCACCTTCCTCGATAGCCTGACGCACACCTTTCTCCACTGCCGGGATGAATTGGCCGGGAATCGCACCGCCGATGACCTTGTTGGCAAACTCAAAGCCGCTGCCGCGCTCGAGCGGTTCGATACGCAGTGAGACCTCGCCGAACTGGCCGGCACCGCCGGTCTGTTTCTTGTGCCGGTAGTGCCCCTCAGCCGGTTTGGTAATGGTCTCGCGGTAGGCGATGCTTGGTGGGTGGGTCTCCACATCCACGTTGTAGTGGCGTTTCAGCCGTTCCAGCAGCACCTCCAGGTGCAGATTGCCGAGACCCCGCATCACGGTCTCGTTGAGGCTGCGATTGTGCTCGATGTGAAAGCAGGGGTCTTCATCCTGCAGTTTGTGCAGCGCATCGCTCAGTTTCTGCTCGTCACCGCGGCGGCTCGCTTCGATTGCCAGACCGAACAGGGGTAATGGGCATTCGATGGAGCGCAGATGGTGGTGGTCCTCATCGTGGGAGTCGTGCAGTACCGCGTCGAAATGGAGATCGTCGATGCGTGCGATGGCGCAGATGTCACCTGGCACCGCCTGTTCCACCTCGGTCTGCTGGTTGCCCTGCAGGCGATAGAGGTGGGTCGCCTTGATCGGCTTGCGGGCGTCGCCGATGAACAGCTGACTGTTGGGCTTGAGTTTGCCCTGGTGGACCCGGAAGATGCCGAGTTTGCCCCGGTAGGGGTCGTTGAAGATCTTGAAGACATGGCAGAGTGTGTGGAGATCGGGGTCGGGCCTGACCTGGATTGGTTGCATCTCTGCCCCTTCACCCTTCATGAAGGGGGGCGGATTGCCCTCGGTGGGATCTGGCATCAGACGACTGAAGAGGTGTAACAGCTCTTCGATACCGGCGCCGCTTTGCCCGGAGGCAAAACAGACCGGTACCAGATGGCCTTCCCGCAGTGCCTTTTCGAAAGGTCCGTGGAGCTGTTCCGGGGAGAGTTCCTCGCCCTGCTCTAGATAGACCTCCATCAGTGCCTCGTCGACCTCGACTACCTGATCGATAATGGCGCTGTGCGCCTCGGCCACCGAGGAGAAATCGGTGCTATCGCCGCCGGGCTGGAAGAAGCAGTCGATGACCCGCTGGCCGCCATTGGCGGGCAGGTTGATCGGCAGGCAGGCGTCACCAAAATTTTCCCGGATCGCACCGAGCAGCGACTGATAATCGACATCTTCGGCATTGATCTTGTTGATCACGATCATTCGGCAGAGGTTGCGACGCTTGGCGGCCTCCATCATGCGCTGGGTGATCGGCTCCACACCGGTTTGGGCGTTGATCACAACCGCTGCAGTTTCCACCGCTGGGAGGATGCTGATGCTGCGACCGATGAGGTCGGCATAGCCGGGGGTGTCGATCAGATTGATCAGTGTGCCGTCGCTGTGCAGGTGAGTGATGGCGATATCGAGGGAGTGCTGCAGCAGCTTCTCCTGATCGTCTGAGTCGCAGATGGTAGTGCCGCGCTCGATACTGCCTGGGCTGTCGATCATGCCTGCCTTGTGCAGCAGTGCCTCGATCAGGGTGGTCTTGCCTGCGTTGGCATGTCCGACCAGTGCGATATTGCGGATGTCGTGTGTGGAGTGGCTGGGCATCCTGCTACCTCCTTTGTGTCTCAGATGCTCATTATTTATAGCAACAGCTGAGATAGCAGACATTGAGCGGGGACAGCTCTGGGGTGAATTGTTGCGGAGAAAGTAGAGGGTAGGGGAAGCGCCCGGGTTAGCCCCGGGCGCTTGGGTGCTGTGTTCAGGGGTGGACCCTATCGATGATGATCTGCACGGTGGTTCCGCCAGTGGTAGTCACCGGGCTGATCTCGCCCTCAAAGTCGCCGAACTTGGCAGTGGGGCCGCCGGAGCGTGCAATCCGCGCTCCCACCTTTACCTGGGTAAAGTTTGACAGCTTCAGCTGCGGCATCATCGCCATGCTGTCATCGAGGGTTAGCTTCAGCGGCAGATCTTTCACCTGTTTGCGCGCGGCGGCCAGTGGCATTGGTGGCCCTTGCAGCGCCTTGGCATAGATGAAGACGGTATCTTCCGGACGTGCCTGTTTGAGCAGTTCCGGGTCGATGGAGACTTCAACGATAATGCCCGTGCCAGCCGCTGCCATTTCAGGGGCGTTGGCCGGAGTGTCGGTGGACTGTTTGATCGAGGGTAGTTTAGCCCGGCCACCGAGCTGTTCACGGGCATCGGCGATCGCGCTATCGATGCTGGCGAGATCATCACTCTCGGCGCCCAGGGCCTGCTTTGCCGCCTGCCACTGGCTAATCGCCTCTTGGTACTGGCCACGTTGATAGGCGACTATGCCCATCATCCAGCGTGCGCTGGGGTCTCCTGGGCTTAGGCTGACGGCCTTTTCGATGCGTGCTGCGGCAGCACCAGTGAAGTTATTGCCGGTCGATGCACCGACCGCTTCGGCGCTGGCGAGCAGTACGGAGACATTATCGGGAGCCAGTGCCACCGCCCGATCGAGGGCGGCGATAGCGTCGGGGTAGCGCTTCATCGAGAGATAGCTGCGCCCCAGCATCAGCCAGCCCTCCAGATTCTCTGGCTGCTCCTGCATCTTTTGTGCGAGCCGCGCCACCAACTCTTCCATGGGTGGTAGGTCTTTGGTGCTGGGGGAGGCGGGTGCGGCACCCGTTTGATTGGCCGCGAGTTGTGGGATGATCTGCGGGCTGCCGACGTTCAGATAGAGCGCGATGCCAACAAGTGGCACCAGCAGCGCCGAGGCGAGCGCCCAGCGCCCGCGGCTATCGGCCTGCGGCGAAGCCTCAGCCTTGCTATTCACATCCTGCAGCAGCCCCTTCTCCAGATCTTTGCGCGCGGCATCGTAGCGCACCTGGTCGAGCAAGCCGGCGTTGAGGTCGTCGTCCAGCTCCTGCAGTTGCTGTTTGAATACCTCCAGGTTGAGTTCATCAGAGGTGATGGTCTGGCTGATGTGGCTGCGCAGCAGTGGCAGCACGACAAAGCCCATGGCGAGCAGCGTGAGCCCCGCCGCGATGGTCCAAAAGAGAGTCATTTATCGCTGTTCCCGGGTTCAGACGATTGTTTGAGTAGGCTTTGCAGTCGTGCCTGCTCCTCCGCATCCAGCTCGGTTTCACTGGCCTGCTTCTTGCGCAGCAGGGTGCGTGCCAGTAGTACCGCGCCGATCAGCAGCAGGATCAGCGGGCCGAACCAGAGCGGATAGGTGGAGGGTTTGACCGGTGGGTCGTAGAGTACGAAATCGCCGTAACGGGCCACCATGAAGCTGAGGATCTGCTCCTTGCTCTGGCCCTGCTGCATCATTTCGTAGATCTCCTGGCGTAGATCCTGGGCCAGTTCGGCGTTGGAGCCGGCGATCGACTCATTCTGGCAGACCAGGCAGCGCAGCTTTTCTGTCAGCTCACGGAAAGCCTGGGTCTGTTGCGGATCGTCGAAGGTGAACTCAGCCAGGGTTCCGGCGCTGGCGCTGGCCGCAACCAGCAGCAGACACAGGGCGAAAATGGTGGAACGGATCATACTCCACCTCCCTGTTTTAGCTTTTTGACCAGTGGCAGGATCTGCTCGCGTATCAGTTCGATGGAGAGTGGACCGGCATACTTGTAGCGGATAATGCCATTGGCATCGACCACAAAGGTCTCGGGGGCGCCGTAGACCCCTAGGTCGATGGCGGTGCGACCCTTCTTGTCGAAGATATTGGCCATGTAGGGGTCTCCCAGCTGTTGCAGCCAGGTCAAGGCGCCAGCGCGATCATCCTTCCAGTTGAGGCCATAGATCTCCACCTGGTCCATGCGGCTGAGCTGTACCAGGGTCTTGTGCTCGGCGCGGCAGGAGACACACCAGGTGGCCCAGACGTTGAGCAGATAAACCTTACCACGCAGATCCTTGTCACTGATCATGACCGCGGGATCGCGCAGGCTCGGCAGGGAGAATTCCGGCACCTGCTTGCCGATCAGCGGCGAGGGGATCTCCCGCGGGTTCATGTCGAGCCCTTTGAAGAGGAAGGCGGCGATCACAGCGAAGATCGCCAGAGGGATGAGGAATCTGAGATAGCGGCCCATCAATTTGCCTCCACGATAGTCTTGGTACTTGCCGCCGGGACGCGCTGGGCGGCGCGCTTGCGGGCGGTGCGGTAGCGTCGATCGGTGATCGCTAGAATGCCGCCCAGTGCCATCAGCAGGGCGCCTAGCCAGATCCAGCGCACATAGGGTTTGTAGTAGAGACGCAGGCTCCAGTCGCCGTTGCCAAGGGGTTCACCCAGGGAGACGTAGAGGTCGCGGGTCAGGCCCCATTCGATGGCCGCCTCGGTCATTGGCCGGGTCTGCACGAAGTAGGTGCGCTTCTCCGGCTCCAGCACGGCGATCAGCTGACCCTCCTGGCTTACCTCGAAGCGTCCGCGATGAGCATTGTAGTTGGGTCCGGGGTAGTCGCTGACACCGCCAAACTTGAAGGTGTAACCGGCGATCTTGGCGCTATCGCCGGGTGACATGCGGACGTCGCTCTCGATGCCGTAGTTGGAGACTAGGGTGACGCCGACCACGAACATTGCGACGCCAAGATGGGCCAGCACCATGCCATAGTAGCTACGTCCACCAGCGGCCAGATCCTTGAGAAAACCTGCCATGCCCTGCTTGTGCTTGAGGCGGTCTTTGACGCTGACCACATGGCTGGTGGCGATCCACATCGCCAGCCCCATGCCCAGTGCCACCCGCCACTCACCGCCGCTGAAGAACGGCAGCAGGGTGATCGCGCCGAAGGCGAGGCTGATCAGGAAAGCGGTGCGCAGCTGGCGTACCAGCTGTGTCGGCTCGCTGTGTTTCCAGCGCGCATGCGGGCCAATGCCGACGAACAGTGCGAGGAACGGGGTGAGCAGCACGAACATCTTGTTGAACCAGGGGAAGCCCACCGAGATCTTGCCCCACTGCATCGCATCATAGATCAGCGGTGCCAGAGTACCGAGCAGAACCAGCCCGGCGAACACCGACAGCAGTAGGTTGTTGGCGAGCAGGAACGACTCCCGCGAGACCATATCAAAACGTCCGCCGCCGGTGATGTAAGGCGCGCGCCAGGCGTAGAGCATCAGCGAACCGCCGATCACCACCAGCAGGAAGATCAAGATAAACAGGCCGCGGGCCGGATCGGCGGCGAAGGAGTGAACCGAGGTGAGTACCCCGGAGCGGACCAGGAAGGTGCCGAGCAGGCTCAGGGAGAAAGCGAACAGCGCCAGTAGCACGGTCCAGCTCTTGAAGGCGCCTCGTTTCTCGGTCACTGCCAGCGAGTGGATCAGTGCGGTGCCCACCAGCCAGGGCATGAAAGATGCGTTCTCTACCGGGTCCCAGAACCACCAGCCGCCCCAGCCAAGCTCGTAGTAGGCCCACCAGGAGCCCAACGCGATGCCGAGTGTGAGAAACACCCAGGCCACCGTGGTCCAGGGGCGCGACCAGCGTGCCCAGGCGGCGTCCAGCTTGCCACCAAGCAGTGCGGCGATGGCAAACGCAAAGGCCACCGAGAAACCGACATAACCCATGTAGAGTAGCGGCGGGTGGATCGCCAGCCCCGGATCCTGCAGCATCGGGTTGAGTTCGCGCCCTTCAAAAGGCACCGGAAACATTCGGTCGAAGGGGTTGGAGGTGAGCAGCATGAACAGCAGAAAGCCGATGCTGATCATGCCCATCACTGACAGTACCCGCGCCACCATCGGTAGTGGCAGGTTGCGGCTGAAAGTGGCGATGGCAGCGCTCCAGGCGGAGAGCAGGAAGGCCCACAGCAGCAGCGAGCCCTCGTGGGCACCCCACACCGCCGAGACCTTGTAGATATCGGGCAGTTTGGTGTTGCCGTGCTGAGCGACATAGAGCACCGAGAAGTCGTTCTGCAGAAAGGCGTTGGCCAGCACCACCAGGGCGATGCTGAGAAACAGCAGCTGCCCCCAGGCCAGCGGCCTCGACAGCGCCATCTGTGCTGAGGAGTTGGTGTAGGAGCCGGTAAGGGGAATGATTGCCTGGATGATCGCCAGGCTGAGCGCCAAGATCAGCGCATAGTGGCCGATTTCTGGTATCACTGGATCTGTACCTGCTGCTGCATCTTGTTCACACCCTCTTCGTGGCTGGTCTTCAGGGCGGCGGCCACCTCAGGCGGCATGTAGTTTTCGTCGTGTTTGGCCAGTACTTCACTGGCGATGAAAGTGCCTTCCGGGTTGAGTTGCCCCATTGCGACTATGCCCTGGCCCTCGCGGAACAGATCGGGCAGGATGCCGGTATATTCGACTGTTACAGTGGCCTTGTTGTCGGTGACGGTGAAGGCGGTGGTGAGCCCGTCCGGTTTGCGTTTGACGCTGCCTGTTGTCACCAGTCCGCCGACCCGGAATGGGTGGCCGGTGGGGGCCTCGCCGGCAACTACCTCACTGGGGGAGAAGAAGAACATCAGGTTCTCATCGAAGGCGTTGAGCGCCAGCCAGGCGGCAACGCCGATACCGGCGACCATCATGCCGATCAGGGTGAGGCGTTTCTTGCGGATCGGATTCATTGCTGTTTTCTCCTGTCCCGACGGATCTTGCGGGCAATGTCATTCAGGGTGCGCTTGCGCTGCAATAGCGGCGCGATAAAGTGCACGAGCAGGATGACGAAGGTCAGCCCGTAGGAGGGCCAGACATACATGGCGTAGCCGCCCATGTTGAAAAATTCGCTCATTTTACCTCAGCCTCCACCAGCTCCCGCACCCAGCGGGTGTTGCGCTCACGCTCGAGGATTTCGGCACGCGCGCGCATTAGGACCACGGCGCCGTAATAAAGTTTAAAAGAGATCGACATAATCAGCAGCGGGATCAGCATGCTGGTGCTCATGGCAGACTTGCCGCTCATGGTCACTGAAGAGGTCTGATGCAGGGTGTTCCACCACTCCACGGAGAAGTGGATGATCGGGATATTGACCACCCCTACCAGGGCCAGGATCGAGATCGCCCGGGCTGCCACCCGCTTGTCTTCGATGGCACTGTAGAGGGCGATGATGCCGAGATAGAGGAACAGCAGCAGCAGCTCAGATGTGAGTCGTGCGTCCCAGACCCACCAGGCACCCCACATCGGCTTGCCCCACAGGGAGCCCGTGACCAGCGCCAGAAAGGTGAAAGAGGCGCCTATCCCGGCGCTGCTGATGATGATGATCTCAGTCATCTTGATCCGCCAGACCAGGCTGATCAGTCCGCCAACCGCCATCACTATATAGATGAACATTGACATCCAGGCTGCCGGCACATGGATATACATGATGCGATAGCTCTCACCCTGCTGATAATCAGCGGGGGCGACAAACAACCCGTAGTAGAGGCCGGCAAGCAGAGTCAGCAGGAATGAGACGGCAAACCAAGGGATCATCTTGCCGGCGACATTATAAAAGTAACGGGGCGAGCCCATTTGGTGAAAGAATCGAACGATCATATCAACTCAGACTGATTCTCAGAGAAGCGGCGGTGGCCAGCGGGGCCAATGCCAGGGAGCCAACCAGCATGGCAGCCAGGATGGAGATCTGTGCAGTGGTGGGGATGCCAACGATCGCGGTCTGCACCGCATCGGTGGCAAAGATCAGCACTGGCACATAGAGGGGCAGCACCAACAGCGACAGGATCACCCCGCCGCGTCGTAGTCCCACGGTCAGCGCCACCCCGAAAGAGCCGATCAGGCTCAGCACCGGGGTGCCCAGCACTAGGGTCAGCATCAGCGTGCCGATCGCCTCAGTTGGGATGTTCAGCATGATCGCCAGCAGTGGTGCGACGATGAACAGCGGCAGCCCGGTGATCAGCCAGTGGGCGAGGATCTTTGCCAGCACCAGGATCGAGACCGGGTGGGCGCTGAGCATGAACTGCTCCAGCGAGCCGTCTTCGAAATCGGAGCGAAACATGCTGTCGAGTGAGAGCAGAGCGGCCAGCAGGGCGGCCACCCAGACCACCCCCGGCCCCACTGCCTGGATCAGTTTCGGATCGTTGCCGATGCCGAGGGGGAACATGGCGCTCACTAGAACGAAGAACAGCAGCGGATTGATCATCTCTGATCGCCGCCGGTAGGCGAGGGTTAGGTCGCGCTTCAGCAGTAGGCCAAAGGCGCTGGTAAGAGAGAGTGTGCTCATCGTTCGGAGAGGTTGATCCTGACCAGGTCGACCTTCTGGAAGCCGATGCGGTGGTGGGTGGTCATGGCAGCCATGCCTCCGTTGCGCAGATGGTTCTCGAATAGCCGTTCCATATGCTCTATGCCTTTGCGGTCGAGGGAGGTGAAGGGCTCGTCGAGGATCCACAGTTTCGCCTCGGTGACCAACAGCCGGGCGATGGCGAGACGGCGCTGTGGCCCGCCGACATGTTGCGGGTCGGTACATCTTCGAAGCCGTAGAGGCCAACCTGGTCCAGAGCGTCCTCCAGGGAGATGCCCTCTTTTGCCTTGCCCAGGCCGCGGGCGATGCGCAGATTTTCCAGCGGGGTGAGATCGAGTTTGCTGCCGTCTTTGTGCCCCAGATAGGAGATATGCTCATGGAACTCGGGGCCAAGTTTGAATATGTCCTCGCCCTGCCACAGCAGTTGTCCCGATTCCGGCAGCCGGATACCGCAGAGGATACGCAGCAGCGAAGTCTTGCCGCTGCCGTTGCGGCCCTCCAAAACCAGTGCCTGACCGGGATTGATGCAGAAGCTGAGGTCTTCAAATAGCACTCGGTCGTCACGGATGCACTCCAGTGATCTGGCCTCGAAGACAGGTGTTGCTGTGGGGTTGGGGGCGCTCGATGTCACGTCTGTGTGCCGATGTCTAGGGAACCTCTGAACGAATCTGCTTCGTTTAGGGATCCCCTAGCTTGCATCCGCTTTATTCTGTTGTGCTAAATGGTTGGTCGAACAGGCCGAAATCCGCTAGGCCGCAACCATACCCGATCGCTCTGGGCCACTCAACCGTACAAAACACCATTTTATTGGCTGGGGGAGTGCGAGGCGTGCCTGTCAACCAGGCGGTAGTGTGCGCTGTCCCTGTCGCAAGCTGTTTCTTGGGAGCTACTAATTAATGGGTATGTTGTTGTATTCATGGGTGGGTATCTCGCTGAAGTAGAATATAGAAATATTCAGCCTGCCTAATATGCCATTGACAATTGTCAACGTAAAAAGCACCCGCTTGGTGAAACATGGAAACCGTCAGTTCTCCAGTTGACCAGGGGTCCGTTCTGATTGAGACTCGTGCTCCTGGCTTGGAGCCTAGTTATTCAGAAGGAGCCGAGGTTTATGGATATTAGGGTCACAGTCCATCCTCATCAGACCTTTATCTCTAAGTGTGATCCGTTCAACGGGTTGGCGCAGGAGATTCTGGAGTTCTTGGAGGCCGGAGCCAGTGTGTTGGCATTCAAGCGCGGCCAGCTGGTCTATGACAGTGGGTCGACTTCAGCCGGATTTTATCTGGTGATGTCGGGCCAGGTGAAACAGAGCATTTTTTCTGCGGATGGCGCTGAGCGGGTGATTCGTATCATCTCGCGGGGGGGGGCTTTCGGTGCGTCGACACTCTTTACGGAGCAGCCGGCACGTGTCACTACCTATGCCATGTTAGATGGTGAGGCGTTGGTGTTGCGGCGGGCGTTGATACGAGAGGCGGTGCAAACCTGGCCTGAGTTTGCCGACAGAATGCTGCGTCATATGAGCGTTAAGTTGTATGGATTGGTTGGGGATCTGGAGACCTGCTGCCTCAAGTCCGCCACGCAGCGGGTCGCGAGTTATCTCGCCGGGATAGCGGCCGACAAATCGCCTCACGAACTGGTCATCGAGGTGACCCTTCCTGCCCCCAAGTCGGTTGTCGCCTCGACACTCGATCTGACGCCGGAGACTTTTTCTCGTGAACTGCATCGGCTCTCCGCTAACGGACTGATCCAGGTCAGCCGTAATCGGGTTGCAATCCATGACCTGGATCGATTGCGCTGCCTCGATTGTCGAGGGTGACTATCTCATAGGCAGGGCCAGTGGCTGGCGTAGGTGTTATTCTGAGCTGGCGAAATTGAGTGAGGCCTGATCTTTGAAACGGTCGCTTTTGCTGCGTCTCGGGATTGCAATGGCAACCATCTTTGCCCTTGCAGTCATAGGTATGCTCAGCTCGGTGTTCATCGCTGACACCAGTGAGGGATTTGCCGCGGCGATCAATCAGGCTGGCACCCTGCGCATGCAGTCCTACCGCATTGCCAGCAGTATGGCGAACGGCATTCCTGGTGATATGCCAAGGAGTGGCGAGGTGACCCGCAAGCTGGTTGCAGAGTTCGAGCGCCGCCTATTCAGCCCGCGTATCCATACCGTATTGACTAAAGGTCCTAGTGAGTCTGTGACCCAGGCCTACAACAGGGTGGAGAAGCGGTGGCAGTGGGAGATCCACCCCAACCTCAAGGTCTATCTTGAGCTGACCTCTGCGCCATTTGACGAGCGGGGCATCGCGCAGCAGATTGCCCAGCAACGTCACTACTATCTCTCCCATGTCGATAGTTTTGTTGACAATATCCACCATTTTGTCGAGGCGCTTGAGCTTGATGCCGAGGCGCAGAATCGTCAGCTCAGGCTGATCCAGCTGGTCGCTCTGATGCTGACCCTATTTGTGGCGCTAGTCAGTATCTATCTCACCAAACGTACCGTGCTCAATCCGCTCAAAGATCTATTGGTCTGTGCCCGGGCGGCGCGACGTGGAGATTTCTCAGTGCGCAGTCATCATTCGAGTGAGGATGAGTTGGGGCAACTGGGAGATGCC
The DNA here is from genome assembly GCF_000224455.1 of endosymbiont of Riftia pachyptila (vent Ph05). Lineage (NCBI taxonomy): Bacteria > Pseudomonadati > Pseudomonadota > Gammaproteobacteria > endosymbiont of Riftia pachyptila. The sequence goes on along the minus strand of NZ_AFOC01000015.1, from coordinate 27,421 downwards.
TTCAATGTGATGGCGGCGGATCTCTCGAAGCTCTATGAAGGACTTGAGGCGCGGGTCAGGGAGAAGACCCTCAATCTGGAGCGAAGCAATCCGCTCGCTGGAGCTGCTCTATATCACCGCCAAGCGCTTCAGCGACTCCTCCCTGAGCGACGAGGTGCTGAAGGCTCTGATCCACGATATCGAACAGGCGATGGGGGTGCGCAGTGGAACCATCTGCCTGGGGCAGGTGGGGGACAGGCAGGCCTTCCGCCTCGCCTCCACCAGTCCGGTCGATATCGAGCGGCAGATATCGGGAGGAGGGGACTGTTCGCGCTGTCTCGGTAACGGCGAAACCCATACTTTTAAAGTAGATTGTGAGGGGGGCGAGTGCGTCAACGTCTTCTCCACGGCGATCCGCGATCAGCAGCAGCAGTATGGGGTGCTGCTGGTGGAGTTTAATGTTGAGCAAGAGCTGGAGGAGTGGCAGCAACGGCTGTTGGAGACGGTCGCCAGCCATATCGCGATGGCGATCAATTTGTCGCAGCGGGTCTCGCAAAACCGTATGCTGTCGCTGCTGGAGGAGCGCAGCGTGATCGCCCGCGAATTGCATGACTCTCTGGCTCAATCGCTCTCCTATCTAAAGATCCAGGTGAGTCGGCTGGAGAAGGCGGTCTCGGAAGAGCAGGCGAAGGATGATCTGCTGTTGATCTCCGGTGTGTTGCGCTCCGCACTGAATGGCGCCTATCGCCAGCTGCGGGAGCTGCTGACCACCTTCCGTCTGCGGATGAGCGAGGCGGGGCTTGGGGCGGCTTTGGATGAGACAGTGCGCGAGTATCGTGAGAGGGGCGGCCTGGAGATTGAACTGATTGATCGCATCGCCAACTGCCGCTTCAGTCCGAATGCCGAGATCCATGTCATCCAGATCATCCGCGAGGCGTTGTCGAATGTGATCCGCCATGCCAATGCCACCCGTGCGCTGGTCAAGATCGAATGTGATATGGACGGCATTGTCACCATCCTGGTGGAGGATGACGGCGTCGGCATCGGCATTGATGAAGAGGGCGACATGATGCAGCACTATGGCCTGCCGATTATGCAGGAGCGTGCCAACTGGCTGGGGGCCGAGCTGATGATTAACGAGCCGGAGAGCGGCGGTACCCGCGTCCTGCTGAGCTTCTCCATCGCCGACAGTGACCATACGCTCTCCCACGAAAACCTAATCCAGAAAATAAGCTATGAATGAGCAGCAGACCTACTCCGTTCTCGCCATTGACGACCATCCACTGTTTCGCAAGGGGGTGGCAGATCTCATCGACATGGAGGCGTCGCTACAACTCATTGGTGAGGCTGCTAACGGCGAGAATGGACTGCGCCTAGCAGTTGAACTGAACCCCGATCTGATCCTGCTGGATATCAATATGAAGGGGATGAACGGGATCGAGACCCTCAAGGCGATCAAGCAGATGGAACTCGACTCACGCATCCTGATGTTGAGCGTGTCGGACAACGAAGAGGATGTGGTGGCCGCGCTACGACTTGGCGCCGATGGCTATTTGCTCAAGGACATGGAGCCGGAGGATATTCTCGAGTGTTTGCGCAGTGCGGTGCAGGGCAAGGTGGTGATCAGTGATCGCCTGACACAATTGCTGGCGCGAGCCCTGCGGGAGGAGGCGGAAGCCCCTAAGGCCCTGGCCGAGGTAGAACTGACCGCACGGGAGCAGGAGATTCTAGGGCTGATCTCCTGCGGCATGAGCAATCGCTTGATCTCCAAGGAGTTGGATATTAAAGAGGGAACGGTCAAGGTGCATGTCAAACATCTGCTGAAAAAGCTCAACCTCCATTCCCGGGTGGAGGCTGCAGTGTGGGCGCTGAAAAATCTGGAAAAGTAATTCAATCCGGATGGCATGATTGGGCGTGAGACTAAAAAATTGTGGTAAACCTCAATAATTGAATCGTTCCAGTGAGAAGTGGCTGTTCTGAATGGATCGTTCAATAAAATGATATATAAAAAGGACGGATATACCAAAAAATAGGTAATTGATATCAAAAACTGGGTATTTGCGCGCTACCAAATAATGGGCATCTCATTGATTGTTAAGTAAATTATTTATTTTTTATGAATGCATTATTGATTGATATCAAAGCTGCGCGTACTCATTAGTGACAGGATTTCCCTAATCCGTTGGGGGTATCTTTTGTGACAACATCAATCAACAGGATACAGCTGCTTCGAGGCGATCTTCGGGGCTCTCGTCAAATTGTTCGGCCACCCTGGGCGCCGGATGAGTTTCGCTTTGTTGATGCATGCGAACGCTGCGATGCGTGCATCGCAGCCTGTTCCGAAACCATTCTCAAGCGCGGCCAGGGCGGTTTTCCAGAAGTTGATTTCAGTCAGGGCGGCTGCACCTTTTGTGGCGATTGTGTGAAGGCCTGCACCCATGGGGTGCTGGCCTTTTTTGATGATCTCGAGCAGGCACCCTGGAACCTCATCGCGCAGATCCAGGACAACTGTCTTTCACTCAACGGGGTTGTCTGCCGCAGCTGTGGGGAGGCCTGCGATGACTCGGTGATCCGCTTCAAGCTGGAGATTGGTGGCAAGGCGCGCCCGCTGTTGGACGAAACTGAATGCACTGGCTGTGGCGAGTGCATCGCCATCTGCCCCACTCAATCCATTCAAATCCATAGGCTGCCGGAGACGGCGGTGACAGAAGCACAAGCATCCGTGGGAGGAGCTAAACAAGCATGAATATCTGTAGTCTGGTAGTCCATACCAAGCCGGAGAATGGAGCTGTTGTCTCTCAGCGATTGGCGGAGATGACAGGTGTCGAGGTCCACGGAGGTGAGGATGTCGGCAAGCTGATCGTGACGGTTGAGGATGAGGGGGAAGAGCTCTCACCTGTCTCCGACACGATGAACGCGCTTAGAGATGTAGAAGGGGTCGTTAGCACAGTTTTGATTTATCACTATGGTGGTGAAGAATCAATGGAGGAGATGAAACGTGAAATTAACTAGACGTGATTTTATTAAGAGCAATGCAGTCGCTGCAGCGGCTTCGGTGGCAGGTGTAACCCTGCCGGCGATTAAAACCGCTACGGCAGCCGAAGGTGATGATGGTATCCGTTGGGATAAAGCAGCCTGCCGCTACTGCGGTACCGGTTGTAGCGTTCTCATGGGTGTCAAAGACGGCAAGGTTGTGGCCAGTCAGGGTGACCCTGATGCGCCAGTCAACAAAGGCCTGAACTGCATCAAGGGTTATTTCCTGCCGAAGATTCTCTACGGAAAAGATCGCCTGACCACGCCGATGCTGCGCAAGAAAAACGGCAAGTACGATAAGAACGGCAAGTTCGAGGCGGTTTCCTGGGACGAGGCGTTCAAGACGATGGCCGAGAAGTGGGTGGCAGCCCGTAAGGCTAAGGGTCCGAAGGGTGTCGGTATGTTTGGCTCCGGACAGTGGACCGTTTGGGAAGGCTATGCCGCATCCAAGCTTATCAAGGCGGGCTTTCGTTCCAACAGCCTCGATCCCAATGCTCGCCACTGATGGCGTCTGCTGTAGGTGCTTTCATGCGCGGGTTCGGCATTGACGAGCCCATGGGCTGCTATGACGATCTGGAACACGCCGATGTATTCGTGCTCTGGGGTGCCAACATGGCAGAGATGCACCCGATCCTCTGGTCACGTCTTACCGACACGCGTCTGACCAAGCCGGGCTGTGAAGTGCATGTGCTCTCCACCTATAAGCATCGCTGCTTTGAGCTGGCTGATAATGGCATGGTGTTTACACCACAGACCGATCTGGCGATCGCCAACTACATCGCCAACTACATCATCCAGAACAAGGCCTATAACAAGGACTTCATTGGTAAACATGTCAACTTCAATATCACGACGACTGATATTGGTTATGGCCTGCGTCCCAGTGATCCCAGGCAGAAGGCGGCCAAGAACCCCAATAAGGGCAAGTTCAATAAGGTCAGCTTCGAAGAGTATGCAAAGGCTGTTTCGGAATACACCCTTGAAAAAGCCAGCAAGATGTCCGGCGTGCCGAAGAAGAACCTGGAACGTCTGGCCAAAGCCTATGCCGATCCCAACAAGAAGGTCTCTTCTTACTGGACCATGGGTATGAACCAGCACACACGTGGTGTGTGGATGAATGGCCTGGTCTACAACATCCATCTGCTGATGGGCAAGATCTCCGAGCCTGGCAATAGCCCCTTCTCACTGACCGGTCAGCCTTCTGCTTGTGGCACCGCCCGCGAGGTAGGCACCTTCACCCATCGTCTGCCGGCTGACCTCGTCGTCAAGAAGGACGCACATTGCAAATTCGCCGAGAAGATATGGAAGTTGCCGGAAGGCACTATTCCCCGTGCCAAGGATCCGGTCATGGGCAAGACTTTGATTCATGCGGTTGCCATGCATCGTGCGCTCAAAGACGGCAAGATGAACTGCTTCTGGGTGATGTGTAACAACAACATGCAAGCCGCTGCCAACATGAACGATGAGTCCTATCCTGGTTGGCGCAGACCCGAAAATTTCATCACCGTTTCTGATCCCTATCCGACGGTATCGGCCCAGGCTGCTGACCTGATCCTGCCGACCGCCATGTGGATTGAGAAGGAGGGCGCCTACGGTAACGCCGAACGTCGCACTCAGTTCTGGCGCCAGCAGGTTGCTGCTCCTGGCGAGTCCAAATCTGACCTGTGGCAGCTCATGGAATTCTCCAAGTATGTCAAAGTGGAAGATGTATGGCCGGAGGATCTTATCGCCAAGAAACCAGAATATGCCGGCAAGAGGCTTTACGACGTTCTCTACACCAATGGTCAAGTCGACAAGTTCCCGAAACAGAAGGTGACCGACTCTGATGGCAACGAGTATGCCAACGATGAGATGGACCACTTCGGTTTTTACGCACAGAAGGGTCTGTTCGAAGAGTACCGGCTGTTCAACTCCGCGCCCAACATTCTCAAGAAGGGCCATGAGATGGCCGAGTTTGATGCCTATCATAAAGCACGCGGTATCCGTTGGCCGGTAGTTAACGGCAAGGAGACACTGTGGCGTTTCCGCGAAGGTTACGATCCGCATGTGGCCAAAGGCAGCGGTGTACAGTTCTACGGCAGGAAGGACAAGAAGGCGAACATCATCTTCGGTCCCTACGAGCCAGCGGCAGAGAGTCCAGACAAGGAATACAATCTGTGGCTCTGCACCGGTCGTGTTCTGGAACACTGGCACTCAGGTTCCATGACCCGGCGTGTGCCCGAGCTCTATCGTGCCGTACCGGATGCCGTGGTTTTCATGAGCAAGAAGGACGCCAAGAAGCGCAAACTGCGTAATGGGCAAATGGCCAAGATCACTTCGCGTCGTGGCGAGATTGTCTGCCGGGTGGATACCAAAGGGCGCAACAAGGTGCCGGATGGGTTGGTCTTCATCCCCTGGTTCGACGCCGGTCGTCTGGTCAACAAACTGACCCTCGATGCCACTGATCCGCTCTCGAAAGAGACGGATTACAAGAAGTGTGCGGTGAAGATCAGTAAGGCCTAGGCGGACAGGATCCGGTCTGGTTCGCCAGACCGGAGATCGTCATAACTGAAAAAACGCGTAATCGATAGCAACCCAACAAGTCAGTAATGTCAGATACAGACAAAAAACATGAGATGAACCGACGGCAGTTCCTGGGCAACATGCTCAAGACAGCCTGTGGGGTCGGATTGGTCGGCATGGGTCTGGGGATCTACTCCAATAGAGCCTCAGCCCTGCCTGCCCACTATATCCGGCCACCGGGTGCGCTGCCGGAAGAGGACTTTCTGGGTGCCTGTATCCGTTGCGGGTTGTGCGTACGGGACTGTCCGTACGACATCCTGTTCCTTGGTGAGGTTGGTGACGACGTGGCAACGGGGACTCCTTATTTCGTAGCCCGCACCGGGCCTTGCGAGATGTGTGAGGACATCCCCTGTATCGTCGCCTGTCCGACCAATGCCTTGGATCATGGTCTCACCAATATCGAGGACTCCCGTATGGGGCTTGCGGTGGTGGTGGATCAGGAGACCTGCATTGCCTTTCACGGTCTTCGCTGTGAGGTCTGTTTCAATGTCTGCCCAATTCGGGGTAAAGCCATAACGCTGAATATGCAGCACAACGTCAGGTCAGGAAAGCACGCGCTGTTCATACCAGTGGTGCACTCCGACGCCTGTACCGGCTGCGGTCTCTGCGAACGGGCCTGCATTCTGGATGAGGCGGCAATCAAGGTGTTTCCGACCGATCTAGCGAAGGGCGAACTGGGTAAACATTACCGGCTTGGCTGGAAGGAGAAAGAGAAAGCGGGTGAGGCCTTGGTCACGCCGGACGTAGAGCATCAGTACAACCTCCCCGAGGGGGTACGCTACGACCTGCAGGGCGAAGGGCTGATCATCGAAGAGAAACCGGAGGAGACGCCGTTCTCTTCCAATCCTCTGGACACACTCAATAGCGGTTTTATGGATGACAAGTAATGGTTGATCTGACGACATTAGGTGACGATTCCATTGCGGCCAAGGGTTGGATCAAGGCCCATAAATGGCTGATCCTGCGCCGTTTGAGTCAACTGGGGATACTCGCCCTGTTCCTCGCCGGCCCCATCTTCGGGGTGTGGATTGTGAAAGGTAATCTGGCCTCAAGTCTGACGCTGGACATATTGCCACTGACCGATCCGCATGTGCTGCTGCAAGCGGTACTTTCCGGTGTGGTACCCGAGACTGCCGCCATCATAGGTGTGGTGCTCGTGCTGCTCTTCTACTTCGTAGTTGGCGGACGGGTCTACTGTTCCTGGGTTTGCCCGGTGAATATGATCACCGATCTGGCTAGCTGGCTGCGTCGAAAACTGGGTATCAGGACGACCTCTCAGATCTCCCGTAATGCCCGTTACTGGATGCTTGCCTTGACTCTGATTCTGCCGTTGGTGGTATCCGGGGGCATCGTCTGGGAACTGATCAACCCGGTCTCCATGATGTTTCGAGGTATCGTCTTCGGAATGGGGGCGGCCTGGATGGTGATATTGGGGGTCTTTCTCTTTGATTTGCTGGTGGCCAAGGAAGGGTGGTGTGGGCGTCTCTGTCCGGTCGGTGCTTTCTACAATTTGATTGGAAAGCGAAGCCTGTTGCGGGTCAACGCCAGCAACAGGGCGGAGTGCAATGACTGCATGGAATGTTTCGTTGTCTGCCCCGAACCGCAGGTGATCAAACCGGCATTGAAAGGGGCAAGCAAGGGCATAAGCCCGGTGATCCTCTTTTCCGATTGCACCAATTGTGGACGTTGTATCGATATTTGCGCGAAAGATGTTTTTAGTTATGGCGGTCGTTCTGTCTCCGAGGTCAAAAGGTTGAACCCCGAGGTGATTGAGAAACAGGGGGCCCGTGCCTGATGGGTCTGCTTATGAATTCGCAACTCACATATAGAGTGATGATGGAGAATGAAATGAAGAAAACTATTCTGGTCATGATGGTGGCACTGCTGACTCTGTTCTTTACAGCATCAGCCATGTCGGAAGTAATGTCTCTGCGTGGTAATGACGATCTTGAGGCAATGGCCGTAACGCCCGCGAAGAAGAAGGTTCAGTCTGTCAAGGGAGGTATTGCCCGCAGCTATAAACAGCAGCCGCCGATGGTCCCGCACAAGATTGACAAATATAAGATCAATCTGAAGAACAATGGCTGCCTGAAGTGCCATAGTGAGAAAACCTATAAGAAAGAGAAGGCGCCAAAAGTGGGTGACAGCCATTATGTGACCCGTGATGGCAAGACCTTGAGCACAATCTCTAGTCGTCGCTACTTCTGCAACCAATGCCATGCCCCACAGGTGGGTGCAGAGCCTTTGGTACAGAATATGTTCGAGGGTGCGAAGTAAGGTATATTTCCGCAGTTGATGCGTTCCCATCCGACGGATGGGAACGCATTTTTTCTATCGCTTTTTACAGAAATCCAGGTAATAAAACATGAGTAATGGCAAGAAAATGGGGGGGTTCACCCTGATTCTGATTGGAATCGTAGCGGGTGTTGTTCTCTGGGGTGGTTTTAATACTGCTATGGAGGCGACAAATACTGAAGAATTCTGCATCTCTTGCCATGAGATGGAACAGGCTGTTTACCAGGAATTGCAAGAGACCATTCACTTCAGCAATCGTACCGGTGTGCGCGCTACCTGCCCGGACTGTCATGTGCCTAAGGAGTGGATCCATAAAGTTATCCGCAAGATCAAGGCCAGTAATGAGCTCTATCACAAGATGCTGGGTACCATTGATACAGTGGAGAAGTTTGAAGAGAAGCGTCTAGAATTGGCTAAGAATGTCTGGCGCACCATGAAGGAGACCGACTCCCGTGAGTGTCGCAACTGCCACAATTTCGACTCCATGGACTTTGATCGCCAGGAGGAGCGTAGTGCTAGTCGGCACGACGAAGCGATTGAGGCAGGGTACACTTGTATTGACTGCCACAAGGGTATTGCCCATTCTCTGCCGGAAGGTTACGACCCAGCCGAGGATCTGCCGGGTGGGGAAGAATAGACGGAGAGCATAAGAAGAGAGGCCGCCACTTGGCGGCCTTCTTTTTTTGGCACCTTTTTTGCCTTTTTATTGCCAATACAGAAGTAATGTAGGGCAATCTCCAGTAATCAAAGGCGTTTACAGAACCTGCTGACAGCTTGGTGGTGATGTGGATTGAACGAACTGTTCACATCTGTTCAATGACCAGTGGCATTCTGCAGGAATTGTTCAGAAAGGATGATTGCTTTAAAAATTATTGACTTATAGAGACAACATTTGACCCTGAACAAGTTGCTCGCAGGTCGCTTCAGGTAGAAAATGAATAAATAATCATTCCAACAAGAGACGCACCGATGCCCATGCTAAGAGACCCGTTTGGACGAAACATCGAGTACCTCCGTCTTTCGGTTACCGATCGGTGCGACTTTCGTTGTTTCTACTGTCTGCCCAAGGGCTTCAAGGATTTCACCCCACCCAATACTTGGCTGACGCTGGATGAGATTGAGCGCCTGATTCGGGTCTTTTCCGAGATGGGCGTCAGCAAGGTGCGATTGACCGGCGGTGAGCCACTGGTGCGCAAAGACCTGCCAGAGCTGGTGCAGCGTTTGGGTGCGTTGCCACAGATCGAAGATCTCTCCCTCAGCACCAACGCTTCCCAGTTGGAAAAGTATGCTGACTCGCTCAAACAGAGCGGGGTCAGCCGGATCAACGTGAGTCTCGACTCTCTCGATCGGGAGCTTTTTCGGCACATCACCCAAGGGGATCTGGATAAGGTTCTGGCTGGCTTGAAGGCTGCCAAGCGGGCCGGCATGAATCCAATCAAGATTAACATGGTGGTGATGAAGGGAGTGAACGACCATGAGATAGGTGACATGGTCGACTTCTGTTTGCAACACGATTTCACTCTGCGCTTTATCGAGACCATGCCGGTGGGTGAGACCGGTAAAAACGCCACTGATCGATACGTCGATCTGCGCGAGGTCCGTAAAGAGCTGGAGCGGCGTTTCGTGCTGGAGCCGGCCGCCATGCGCGGTGCCGGGCCCGCTTCCTACGTCAGGGTCGCCGATACCGATCTGCGTATCGGTTTCATCACTCCGATGTCCCAGCATTTCTGTGAGACCTGCAATCGGGTGCGTCTCTCTATAGAAGGTACGCTCTATCTCTGCCTGGGCAAACATGACAACGCTGAACTGCGTCCGCTGTTGCGGCAGGGGATTAGCGATGAGGGTCTGAAGGAGGCGATCTTCGAGGCGATCTCACGCAAGCCGGAGCGGCATGAGTTCAATGAAAATCCGGGGGAGGTTATGCGGGTAATGTCCCTCACCGGCGGCTGAATCGGAAGCCGCCAGCGAGGCAGGAGTTGCTTAGAGACGGATGCCAGTGGGAGCAGTGGTTTTCCCCGAATTTTTCACTGTTCCGTTGTGAGCGATGTCCTTAATCTCGAAACTGCGGTCCGCTTGGCTCGATGTCTGCCAGACAAGTGTTGCCGAAAAAGCAACGGCAAATGCGAGCAGATATTTCATATAACCCTCCGGAAAGCCTTTTTGGCGTTTTATTCGGTTCTTTTCGACCGATGCTTTTTATGCGCATATCCTGCGCAACCGGAATATACGATAAATCGTTCCTAAATTCCACCCCTTGTTCCTAAGTATTTTGTGACCAGATTCCGGAAAATGAACTCGCTGTGCGAGTTTAATCCAGGATGATGTAAATCTTGCCTGCCTCCTCCTTGACCGGATAGGTCGCAATCGGGTCAGTTGCGGGCTCCTCCATCGGTTCTCCTGTTTTCAGGCTGAAGCGGCTGCCATGCAGCGAGCATTTAATCATGTCTTCCTGGATACACCCCAGATAGAGTGGGACCTCTTCGTGGCTGCAGAGATCATCCACTGCATAGTGGGTTCCGGCCAGATTCGCTATCAAGTAGCGCATGCCATCAATCTCCACCCGTTTCATCTTGCCTGGGGCAATCTCACCCAGATCGGCAACAAGGATCTTGTTGGACATCGCGATCATCTCAAACGGTTCAAAGTATTGCCGGAGTCGAGCACCGTGCGCAGTCGATTGGCTGCCGCTTCAAGGCTGGTCTCCCGGCCGGTATGCCAGAGAATCAGACTGCCGGCATAGAGCAGTGAGTCATAGGTCGGCCCAGGCTCACCCTTGAGTGCCGCAATGCCGGCTTTGGCGGCTGCCGCTGCGGTGGCCTTGACATCCACCATAATCGCTACCTCATCACCACGGCGCGGCTGTTTGGGGAGATCCTCGGGCAGGGGGACGGCACGAACCTCCTGATGTATCCCGAGTGCATGCGGATTGATCTCCTGGGAGACCTCTTCACCAAAATTATCGTAACGAAAAACCATGCCCTGCTGCCGCAAGGAGGGGATCACGCCGCCTTCGGTGCCGCGCACCAGCAGGGCGCCCTGAAAGCCGGCATGACGTGCCAGAGTGGCGTATTTGGGAGGGTAGGGCTTGTGTACATAGCCGGTGACAAGGTGGGTCTTTTTCTGCCCGGAGATCGGTTTGGCAATCACTTCGACGGTGGTCAACACTTGGCGTTTGATGATGCGCTGACGCAGCGGAATCAGGTCGTGGAGTTCGGGGCAGAAGCTGCTCTGATCAAGGTAGGCCCAGCCGACCGCGGGGTCAGCGAGGCGTTCAGCCGCTTGTTCAACAGTGAGATCCACACTCATTCCTGCCGCCTGAAGCACATGTCGATGGGTGACGCCATATTTCGGTCCGACCTTGTCGAGTCCGTGGCTGATGGCGGGCAGACCACACTCTGCAAGCAGCATTGGTAGAAAGGGTGCGACCAGCAGATTGCGGTTGAAGCCGTCGTAGGGATCAGCGATGGAGATCACTTCATCGACCTCGGCAGTAACCGATTGGCTTGTCTGCAGGATTGCATCCAGGATGCCGAGATTCTCCTCATTGGTCTCCCGCTTCATGCGTAGTGCGATGAGAAAAATGGCGGCCTGCACATCGTCCACATGGCCCTTGAGGATCGCCTGCATGCCCAGCCTCGCCTCCTCTTGGGAGATATCCTTGCTGAGCTCAGGGCCAGTGGCAATTCGCTGGATAATTGAGTGCATAACTGCACGGGAGGTGGCGATATCGGTCATCGTTCAGGTCATCCAAGCTGGAAAAAGAAGGGGTGGAGTATAAAAAGTTGACTAAAGTTGTCAAGAATTCTGCGGATCATTGAAGAGTTGCAGCAGTGGTGCGTAGCTATCGATGCGTCGGTCCCGCAAAAAGGGCCAGATACGACGTACTTTCTCGCTGTGCTGCAGGTCGATCTTCGCGAGCACAACCTGGGTTTCATTCTGCTTGGCCTGGGCTAGCATTTCACCCTGAGGGCCACAGATAAATGAGCCTCCCCAGAACTGAATGCCAGAGGTAACGCCGCTGGGATCGGTTTCAAACCCGGTGCGGTTGCAGGCAACCAGGGGCAGTCCGTTGGCGATAGCGTGACCACGCTGCACCGTCTGCCAGGCATCGAACTGGCGCTGCTGCTCGGCTGCGCCATCGCCCGGATCCCAGCCAATCGCGGTGGGATAGAGCAGGATCTCTGCACCGGATAGTGCCATCAGGCGTGCTGCCTCCGGGAACCACTGATCCCAGCAGATTAGCACTCCGAGCCTGCCGATGCTGGTCTGGATGGGGCTGAAGGGGCCATCGCCCGGTGCGAAGTAGAACTTCTCGTAGAAGCCAGGGTCGTCCGGGATATGTTTTTTTCGGTAGATCCCCGCCAGCGTGCCGTCACTCTCCAGGACCACTGCGGTATTGTGATAGAGGCCGGCAGCCCGTCGCTCGAACAGTGAGGCGACGATCACCACCTCCAGCTCTGCAGCCAGTACGGCGAGCTGCTCGGTCGTGGGGCCGGGCACTGGTTCCGCCAGGTCGAACAGCTCCGGGTCTTCGTGTTGGCAGAAGTAACGGCTGTTGTGCAACTCTTGGAGCAGGATCAGCCGGGCACCCCTGCCACAGGCTTCACGGACTCCCTGGATGCAGTTCTCTAGATTCTGTTCACGACTGCCGTAATCTTTCTGTTGAACCAGGCCAATGCTTAATGATTTCTGAAGCATGATGTTTACTCTGGGGCAGCGGGAGCAACCGCAGCGGGTAGTTGCATGGTGGCGCAGTGCAGGCTGCCGTTTTGCCGGATCAACGTGCGGCAGTCGACCCCCACTACTTTCCGGTCGGGAAAGCAGCACGCTAGCTGCTGCATTGCCAGGCTGTCCGCTGCAACCTTATAGATGGGTAGCAGGACGGCGCCGTTGAGCAGCAGGAAGTTGGCGTAGCTGGCGGGTAGACGCCGGCCGCTTTGTGGGTCGTAGACTGGCCCAGGGTGTGGCAGAGGGATCAACTCGTAGGGGGCGCCGTCTAGTTGGCGCAAATTATGAAGTTCCGCCTCCATCGCCTGCAGTGCTAGGAAATCCGGGTCGTTCGGATCCAAGCACTGTTGGTAGCAGATCCGGTCTGGAGTGCAGAAACGTGCCAGGGTGTCGATGTGACCATCGGTGTCGTCGCCGCTCAGCCCACCCTGTTCGAGCCAGAGAAATCGGCGGGCCCCCAGGCTGCGGCGCAGCTGCTCCTCGATCGCCTGTTTGGAACGCCCTGGATTGCGCGCCGGGTCGAGCAGGGTTCGCTCTACCATCATCAGGGTGCCCTGGCCATCGCACTCGATGGCGCCGCCTTCGAGTGTTAGGCTGCTCGACTGCATGGGCAGTCCAGCGAACAGGCCTTGTGTTGCGAGGTTTTGGTTACAGGCATCGTCCAGCTCGGCTGCAAATTTGCCGCCCCAGGCGTTGAAGTGGAAATCGAGCAGCAACGATTGATCGTTGTGCAGGATGGTGATCGGCCCATAGTCCCGTACCCAGGTGTCGTTGGTCTTGGTGATCACCAGGCTGGCATGGGTCAGATCGACCCCCTGTGCGTTCAGCCGTCGTTGAATCTGCTGTCGGTGCGATTGGTCAAAACAGACCAGTATCACCGGCTGAAAACGCAGGATGGTGGCGACGATCTCTGTGTAGGCTGCATCAGCCTCTTGCAGAATGTCAGACCAGTCGCTGGCGGTGTGGGGCCAAGTTAGGAGCGTAGCGGACTGTGGTTCCCACTCCGCGGGCAATCGGCGCATAGGGTAAAAGGGATGGCTGATCAGCGGTGAACGACTGAGATCAGAACCATTTCGAACTCAAAGAAGACGGAGTAGTCGGGGTAGTCCCAGCGAGTGATGGGGGGTGAGCCGACCCAGGGGTGCTCATAGTCGGGTTCACCAAACTGCATGCGGACTTGATTCATGGTCAAACCGCGAGTTGGGCGTTGTAGACCTTCGGGGCTGTTGACAGGCTCTTCCGCGATCGCGTCGAGTAGCAATACTTCTGCCTGAACGACTTGGGTTGCCGGAATCAGGGTGGTGGCGAGTAGCAGCGGAATCCAGAATTTCATCAATGACAGCTCCAGGGGACGGCTTCTAAAGGGAAATATAGCACCCCTGCCTAACTATAGAAAATTCGGGATCTTTTGCAGTCGGATATGGTTTAATGCGCTCGCTATGTACAAGCCGTTTGAACTCTTTATCGGTCTGAGATACACCCGTGCCAAGCGGCGTAACCACTTCATCTCATTCATCTCACTGATCTCCACGCTCGGCATCATGCTGGGGGTGGTGGCGTTGATTGTGGTGCTGTCTGTGATGAACGGTTTCCACAAAGAGGTGCGCGAGCGCATCCTCGGCATGGCCTCCCACGCCACTATCTCGGCGGTCAAGGGCGGCCTTTCCGACTGGCGCGATGTGATGGCTCAGGCTGGCAAAAATCCCCATGTGATAGGTCGTGCTCCCTATGTTGAGGGGCAGGGCATGTTCATCAATGGGCAGAAGGTCAGCGGTGCGATCCTGCGCGGCATTGATCCGGCGGAAGAGGGTAAGGTCTCAGTGGTGGTTGAGGCGATGAAGGTTGGTAGCGTCACCGACCTGCAGCCGGGCGGCTACGGGGTGATCCTTGGTCAGGAACTGGCCTATCTGCTCGGGGTCGGCATGGGTGACAAGGTGACCCTGGTGACGCCGCAGATCAATGTCACCCCGGCCGGGATCATGCCGCGTCTGAAGCGCTTCAAAGTGACCGGCATCTTTGAGGTCGGCATGGGCGACTACGACCGTGGCGTGGCGCTGTTGCATATCCAGGATGCCGCTAAACTGATGCGCCTGGGCGGCGATGTGACGGGGGTGCGGCTGAAGCTTGATGATCTCTATAAGGCCCCCGAGGTGTCACGCCAGCTGGCGTTGAAGATGGGTGGCTACTATCGGATCAGCGACTGGACCATGCAGCATCGCAACTTCTTCTCTGCGCTACAGATTGAAAAGCGCATGATGTGGATCATTCTCTCGCTGATCGTTGCGGTGGCTGCCTTCAATATCGTCTCCACGATGGTGATGGTGGTGACCGACAAGCAGTCAGACATCGCCATCCTGCGCACCCTGGGCGCCTCGCCCCGCTCGATCATGGGGATCTTCGTCATCCAGGGGGCCACCATCGGCGTGGTTGGTAATCTGCTTGGCATGCTCGGCGGTGTGGCGTTGGCCTACAATGTGGATGGTATCGTGAAGTGGATCGAGCAGCTCTTCAGCATCCACTTTCTCGACCCTAACATCTACTATATTAGCGAGCTGCCCTCCGACCCACACCTCTCCGATATCCTTTCCATCGGTGGCTTCGCCTTCCTGATCACGCTGGGAGCCACCCTCTATCCGGCCCTCAAGGCCTCACGTACCCAGCCGGCCGAGGCACTGCGCTATGAGTGATCCGGCGGTACTCGAGGCGTGTGGTCTGCAACGTACCTTTGCCCAAGGCAAACTGCGGGTGGAGGTGTTGCGGGGTGTTGATCTGCGGCTGGCCAAAGGTGAGCGGATCGCCGTCATCGGCAGCTCTGGCTCCGGCAAGAGTACCCTGCTGCACTGCCTAGGTGGGCTCGACCGACCCAACGCGGGCAGTGTCCGCTTCGCCGGTGCCGATCTGTTTGCGCTCGGTGAGGCGGAGCGGGGACGGCTGCGAAACCGCAGCATGGGTTTTGTCTACCAGTTCCATCATCTACTGCCCGAGTTCAGCGCCCTGGAAAATGTGGCGATGCCACTGCTGATCGGCGGTCAGACAGCCCAGGCGGCTGTTACTGCTGCTGCCGAGATGCTGGAACGGGTCGGCTTGGCAAATCGCAGCCACCACAAACCCTCAGAGATGTCGGGGGGGGAGCGCCAACGGGCGGCGCTGGCGCGGGCGCTGGTGGGTAACCCCACCTGTGTGCTGGCGGATGAGCCTACTGGCAATCTGGACCGGCGCACCGCCGGGCAGGTCTATGAACTGATGCTGGAACTCAATCGGGAGCGCCGCACCAGTTTCGTGGTAGTAACCCATGACCCGGATCTGGCTGCACGCATGGACCGCATCGTGCATTTGGTGGATGGCAAGTTGACTGAAGAGCCTTAAAAGTTTGCTAGTGTAAAGTTCAGTCCGCAAACAACCGCTTTAGAAGTGGCCTGTCAGGCGCTTTTACGCCGCTGACGACGGCGCTTTATGTGGTTGATGATGTGCAGTCGCCACAGCCCGCGGATCCCAAAGTAACCCACTAGGGCGGAGACCGTGCCGCAGATCAGACAGCCCAGCAGGAAGGGCTCCCAGACTCCGTTCAACCCGCCGTTTTCGATCCACTCCATGCTCAGCTCGAAGGATTCCATCTCGGGCGGTGCGCCGATCACCCAAGTGCCGACCAGATAGGCGAAAAAGAAGATGGGAGGGATGGTGATCGGGTTGGTGACCCAGACCAGTGCCACAGAGAGCGGCAGATTGACCCGGAACAGGATCGCCGCACCGGCAGCGAGGATCATCTGAAACGGCACCGGTATAAAGGCCATGAAGAGCCCCACCGCAAATGCACCGGCAGCGGAACGCCGATTGAGATGCCACAGGTTGGCATCGTGTAGCAGTTTGCCAAAACACTGCAGATGTCGGTGATTGCGGATCATCTCGTGATCCGGTGTGAGGCGCTTTATTAGGTGCTTTGGCATGGCTTCCGCGGTACGGTCTGCTGCTTCTTTGCGGTGGCTTATTGAAGCATGCAGGCCTGTGAACTGCTACCGTTATTCAAACAATTATGCAGGATGATTTCACTGTGACAGGGAGTGTCCATGAATCTCAATCTGATTCTGTTTGTGGCCGGTGCGGCGGTCTTTCAGGCCCTGCCAGCACTGCCCAACAGCAGCTGGTTTTATAGCGCTCTGTTGTTGCCACCGCTGCTGGGGCTGCGCCAGCTGCGACCGTTTGCCGCGCTGCTGCTGGGGGTGTTGTCGGCCTTTGGTCACGCTTGGATCTACCAGGCATCGCTGTTACCACAGGAGCTGGAAGGGAAAGATCTCAGTGTGGTGGGGCGGATCGCCGATTTTCCCCGGCGCCAGGGTGGTGCACAACGCTTCGAGTTTGATATTGAGCAGAGCGAGTGGCCACAATTGATTGGCGCACGGCTGCGAATCAATTGGTATCGCAGTGCGATTGCTGTCGAGCCGGGTGAGCTGTGGCGTCTCAGGCTGAGGCTCAAAAGGCCCAGAGGGCTGGCCAATCCAGGTGGTTTCGACTACGAGCGCTGGCTGATGAGTCGGCGCATCGCCGCCACCGGCTATGTGAGGGGCAGGGATGCCAACCACAAACTCGGTGAGGCTGACTGGCGCTACGGGCTGTTGCGGCTGCGCTATCGGATTGCCAGACAGATTGCGCAGCTGACGCCAGATAGTGCGGCTGCTGGCCTGCTGCGAGCCTTGGCGGTGGGAGATCGCACCGGCATTGGGGAAGCTCAGTGGGAGCGCTTCCGGCGCACCGGCACCAACCATCTGATTGCGATCTCAGGGTTGCACGTGGGACTGGTGGCCGCTGCCATCTTCTGGCTGCTGCAGGCTTTGTGGCGGCGCAGCTTTTTTCTGACACGACAGCTCGCTGCCCCCCGTGCCGCTGCGCTGGGAGCACTCACTGCAGCGGCGGGCTATGCGGCGCTGGCCGGCTTCTCCCTGCCGACCCAGCGGGCCCTGATCATGCTGAGTCTGTTGATGGGAGCGTTATTTTTCAGCCGCTCCCTGTCGTTGATACGCTCGCTGCTACTGGCGCTGGCAGCGGTCACTCTGCTCGACCCATTTTCGTTACTGAGTCCAGGGCTGTGGCTCTCATTTGGTGCGGTGGCGGTGATTGTGCTGGCGCTGGCCGGCCGGCTGAGCCGCCCGGCCAACTGGCGGCAATGGTCGCAGGTGCAGTTCGCTGTGGCCCTTGGATTGCTGCCCTTACTGATTGGATTTTTCGCCCAGGCATCGCTGATTGCGCCGCTGATCAATCTGCTGCTGGTACCCTGGTTCAGCTTCGTGCTGGTGCCGGGGCTCCTGCTCGGCGTGTTGTTGTTGCTCTATCCGGCAGCAGCGGTGGTCTGGTTTGAGCTGCTCGCAGAGGCGGCCCGTCTTACTTTGTGGCTGCTGGCAAGAGTTGCAGAGTTGCCATTCGCCGCGATCAGCTTTCCCCAGCCTGGGGTGATGCTGATTGTCGTCTCGTTGTTGGCGTGTGCGTTGCTGATGCTGCCGAGAGGCGTGCCCGGCAGTTTGCCTGCGGTTGTGATACTGGCTGGATTGCTGCTGAATCAGCCCGAACGGCCGGCCACCGGGCGGTTTTGGTTTACTCTGCTCGATGTGGGCCAGGGATTGGCCGCTGTGGTAGAAACCAGCCACCACCTGATGATCTATGATACCGGTGCCGCCTATCGCTCCGGTTTCAATATGGCTGACTCGGCACTGCTGCCCTATCTGCGTAGCCGTGGCTGGCAGCGGGTGGATCTGCTGATCGCCAGCAATAACGATAATGATCATGCTGGGGGCGTGCCGATGGTGTTGAAGGCACTGACGGTGGCGCGTCTGTTAGGCGGTGAAGTTATGCGTTTTCCCGAGGCGGAACTCTGCAGCGCCGGCATGGAGTGGCAGTGGGACGGGGTGAGCTTCCGAGTGCTGCATCCGCCAGTCGAAGGACGGGATGTATTTCATGGCAACGACAGCTCCTGCGTCCTGCAGGTAAGCGATGACCAGGCCAGTCTGCTGCTGCCGGGGGATCTGGAACAGAAGGGTGAGGCGAGTCTGGTGGCTGAGTATGGTCAGACGCTGGGATCGAATATCCTGGTGGCGTCGCATCACGGCTCCAAAACCTCCTCCAGCCAGGCTTTGGTGGAGGTGGTATCGCCTAAGTATGTGCTATTTTCCAGAGGCGCGCGCAATCGCTACGGTTTTCCCCATCCTGAGGTTGTGGCGCGCTGGCAGCAGGTGGGCAGTCAGCTCTTCGATACGGCGATCAGCGGGGCGATCCTGTTTCGTCCGGAGCGGGAAGGTGTTGGGTTGACGCCAATCGGATTCCGGCAGATGGAACCGCACTACTGGTCGCAAGCGCCGCGTTCTGGAGAATGAGTGTGCCACTTTCGGTATGCTGCTGAGTTACAGTAAGATGTGTGCCGTTTCTCGGCATCTGATACGACGAGGGCCTACTCCCAGTGTTTGAATTCGTAAAAGCGGGCGGCTGGCTGATGCTGCCAATCATCACCTGTTCAGTGGTCGCCAGTGCGATCGTTCTGGAACGCTTCTGGTCTTTGCAGCGTAAACGGGTGATGCCGGAGTTTCTGATGCAGCAGATACTGCGGCTGCACCGGGACAAAAAACTCGACAAGGCGGATCTGAAAACGCTGCGGGAGAGCTCACCGCTGGGGCGGATTCTCGCCGCCGGCCTGCTCAATCACCGCCACTCCAAAGAGGTGATGAAGGAGTCGATCGAAGAGGTCGGGCGCCAGGTGGTGTTGGAGCTTGAACGTTATCTCAATACCCTCGGTACCATCGCCTCGATCACCCCACTGCTGGGTCTGCTGGGCACCGTAATCGGCATGATCAAGGTATTTGGCGCCATCGTTACAGCTGGTGTGGGCAACCCCGGCATCCTAGCCGGTGGCATCTCCGAGGCGTTGATCACCACCGCGACGGGGCTCTCGGTGGCGATTCCCAGCCTGATGTTTCACCGCTACTTCATGGGGCTGGTGGAGAAGCTGGTGGTGGCGATGGAGGAGCAGGCGCTGAAGCTGATCGAAGTGATCCACGGTGAACGAGAAGTGACTTCGGAGTAGGCCCGTGAATCTTCGCCCCCATCGCAAACAATCCCCAGAGCTGGATGTCACGCCGCTGATCGACGTGGTGTTTCTGCTGCTGATCTTCTTTATGGTCTCAACCACCTTTGATAAGGAGACCGAGATCAAGGTGGAACTGCCGGAGGCCGCCGGCGAGGATGCGGAGAACGCCGCTGAGATGATCGAGATCACCATCGACGAGCGGGGTAATTTCTACATCAATCAGCGTGAGGTGGTGAGCACTGAGATCGACATTCTAAAACGCGCCATCGCCAAGGTGGCGGGAGACCGGACCGATCTGCCAGTGCTGATCAATGCGGATGGCAAGGCGCCCCACCAGGCAGTGATGACGGCAATGGATGCGGCCAGCCAGCTTGGTCTGGTAAAGATGACCTTCGCCGCCCGGCGACCACGTTGATCAGGGAGCCTATGAATGAATTTGGGCCGCAAGGATGCCGTCCATGATTCATTCAGAGGCTCCCTAGGGCTCCTGCGCTTGCAGCGGATCGACCACTACTGGCAGAGTCGCAATCTGGTGAGCCTGGCGCTTGTGCCTCTCTCCTGGCTGTTCTGTCTGATCGTCTGGCTGCGACGCCTCGCCTATCGAAACGGGCTGCTGCGACAGCAGCGGTTGGCGGTGCCGGTGATCGTGATCGGCAACATCAGTGTCGGCGGCACTGGCAAGACTCCGCTGATCGTCTGGTTGGCCCGTTATCTCATGCGGAAGGGCTACTCACCGGGTATCATCACCCGAGGTTATGGCGGTGCCGCAGAAAGTTGGCCCCAGGCGGTGGAGCCTGACACCCCAGCGGTAGAGGTGGGCGATGAGGCGGTGCTGTTGCGACGCCGCACCGGTTGCCCGTTATTTGCCGGCCCTGAGCGAGTAGAGGCGGGCAGGGCACTGCTGGCGCAGCATGATTGTGATCTGCTGCTCTCCGACGATGGTCTGCAACACTATGCCCTGGCCCGTGATCTAGAGATCGTCGTGGTCGACGGGGTGCGACGATTTGGCAATGGCTGGTGCCTGCCGGCGGGACCGTTGCGCGAGCGTCCGGCTCGTTTGCAAAGCGTCGACCTGGTGGTCAGCAACGGCGCGCCGCTGAGCGGTGCGTCGCAAATCCGGGTGAGCGGGTCCAGCGCCATCAATCTGAGCGGCAGACGGCGGGAGCGCCCGCTGGAGAGCTTTCGGGGCGAACCCATTGCGGCGGTGGCCGGAATCGGCAACCCGGAGCGTTTTTTTCAAACGCTTGAGTCCCGGGGACTGGAGATCAGTCGCCATCCGTTTGCCGATCACCATCCCTTCAGCCGTGAAGATTTTTGCGACTTCGAGGGGCAAACGGTTCTCATGACCGAGAAAGATGCGGTAAAGTGCGAATCCTTTGCTGGCGATACATTCTGGTATGTGCCGGCTGATACCGAAGTGGATGCGAGCCTTCAGCGCCGCATCGACGCACTGATCGACAGGTTATTTGATGGACAAAAAACTGCTTGAAATCCTTGCCTGCCCCCTCTGCAAAGGCAAACTCTACTACGATAAAAAGGCGGCGGAGCTGATCTGCCGAGCCGACCGTCTGGCCTTCCCAGTGCGCGATGGCATCCCGGTGATGTTACAGGAGGAGGCGCGAGAACTAGGCAGCGGATGAAGAGGTGCCTGAGGGCTAGACAATCCAAATGGAATTCAAGGTCGTAATCCCCGCCCGCTACGCCTCAGTGCGGCTGCCGGGTAAACCCCTGCTCGATATCGCCGGCCGGCCGATGATCGAGCATGTTCACCAGCGTGCCCTGGAGAGCGGCGCCACGGAGGTGGTGATCGCCACCGATGAT
Organism: endosymbiont of Riftia pachyptila (vent Ph05); assembly: GCF_000224455.1. NCBI lineage: Bacteria > Pseudomonadati > Pseudomonadota > Gammaproteobacteria > endosymbiont of Riftia pachyptila. Next base: position 5,937 of record NZ_AFOC01000015.1, on the reverse strand, counting down.
GCGCGTATCGCCGATGCGGCAAAGGCCTTTGGCGCCGATGCCTGCATGACCTCCGCGCACCATCGCAGTGGCTCAGACCGGATCGCCGAGGTGGCGGAGTCCCGCGGCTGGAGCGACCAGACCATCGTAGTCAATCTGCAGGGTGACGAACCCTGCATGCCGGCGGCGCTGATCGATCAGGTGGCTCAGGATATGGCAAGCCATAAAAAGGCCGGGGTCACTACGCTCTCTGCGCCGATCAGCGAAAAACCGATGCTGTTTGATTCCCACGTGGTCAAGGTGGTGACGGATAGCGAAGGCTATGCCCTCTACTTCAGCAGGGCGCCGATCCCCTGGCACCGGGATGAGTTCATCAACGACAGCGGACCGCTGCCCCAGAATGTGAGCTTTGCCCGTCACATCGGTCTCTACGCCTACCGTGTTGGCTATCTGAAGCAGTTTGTTGCCTGGCCGCCGGCGCCGATTGAACTGGCTGAGTCGCTGGAGCAGCTACGTGTGCTGTGGCATGGCGGCAGGATTCATGTCAGTCAGGCGTCGCAAGAGCCGGGCCATGGCGTGGATACCCAAGGGGATTTGAAGCGGGTGACCGAGCAGTTGCGGCGTAATGTTTAGATGGAAGTCTGGATCTATTAATCCAGCAATGAAAGATGGCACGTATAGGCCGGACTGTGCCCGACATTATCCTTGATATCAATCGATGACACGCGGCGGCCACGGGTCGCCCTACCGATAAATCCTCGCATAAAAAAACGGCCTCCGAAGAGGCCGTCAGGCTGCTGACCCAGGTTGGTTTGTGTCACTCCGTGGGTTGGGCGGGTGGCTTCTCAGACGCTGCGGCAGTGGACTGCAGCAGTTTCGCCCGGGTCGTTTCCAACAGTGGCTTCATGCTGAACTCGGCAAGCTTGAGGTAGTGGTTCAGATCGGAGCGTTTCAGCACATAGTAATCAGCTCCCTCTGGCTGGGAGAAGCGATAGTGCAGCGGGTCACCCCCCTTGCGGGTCAGATCGATCTCCAATACCGGCTTCTCCTGCCCATACTCCGGTTTGTTCTCCTGCCCGAGCAGGGCGCCGATGGTCAGGTTCGCCAGCTTGTTGAGTAGGGAGCGAGCCGCGGCAGAGTTGGTCTGCTCCCCGGCTTTCAGGTTGGCTAGTTCGACCTTATCCCCATCCTGTAGCAGGGTGAAACCCGGCATCTGGAGCTGTTCGATCTGCTGGGCATCGAGTTTGAGGCGCCCCTTGTCGATCCAGTCATCGGCCTTGGCGCTGGCCTCCCAGGTGTCGAATTCGATAGCAAACACCGCATCCTCCCCGTCAGGCCGCACATCAACCTTACGGTAGCCTGGGGAGCTCCCCAGGTAGAGCCGGGCCAGGGTTCGCTCATCAGCAAGCAGGGTGATGCGGCGCTCGAAGCCATCCTCCGCCACCTTGAAACGCGCCGCAGCGGCGCTGCTGGTAGCCACCGGCCAGCCTTTCTGCAGGCCTGCGAGTTTGTTTAGCAACGACTTGACCATCTCCGGATCGGCGGGAAATCCATCACTCGCCATGACCACCCAGTGATCCGCCTCACGACGCAGTTCCAGGGGTTGACCCTCACCCTCGGTGATACGCAGAGTATCTACGGCTTGGGGGTCGAAGGCCAACAGTCTCTCCTTGGGCTGGAAGGCCGTGTAGTCGTTGCCCGACAGTTGAACGGCCAGGACTAGCCCCAGTTGTGCCACCAACAGGGCGCCAAGCCATTTGATCCAATGCTTCATCATACTCTCCTCCCCTTAACTCATTTGACCCAGCAAGGCCGTATAACGCCCTTGTGACCGCTGCTTGATCTGGTGGCGAATCAGCCCAACCAACAGCAGCCCAAACAGCGCCAGGCCGTAGTTGAGGTACTCCCAGAATACCCGCTGATCCCGGTCCATCGGGTCGAGGGTACGGGAGAAGTGGCCTCGTCCACGTAGGACGAGCAGGCCGCGATCCTCCAGTGCCCAGTCGATGGCGTTCTCCACCAGTTGCACCGGTTTGAGATAGCGGGTGCCCAGGCCGGAGGTAGCTAGGTCCAGCATGGTATCGGTGAGGAAGCTGTTGGAGGCGAAAAGGATAATCCGCGCCGACGCCGGCGAGTGATCGATCACCCGGCCAATCACCGGGGCCTGGTCGACCTTGCTATTGTCATCGGCACCCTTCTTCTCATCCCTCTTTTGCTTGCTACTCTCGTCCTGCTTCAACAGCGGTGATGATTTGCCCTTGAAGAAGGAGTCGAAACGCCCCTCCACCGCCACTGCCAATAGTTGCCGGCCTGGCTTGCCGTTTTCCGCGAAGCCCTGTTGGCCGTGGGCCTTGAAATCGGGCTGGATCTCCAGACTGTCGGAGTTCCAGGCCCGGTCGGAGCTTTGCAGCAGCCGGGTCACCTTGCGCCCCTGGTTCTTCTGCCCGTCGAGCCGGATCGGCGATGGCCAGGTGAGGGTCACCTGGTTGACGCCGCTGGCGATGCCGCTCTTGCTGTCGATGCCATCACCCCGCACATCGACAAAGTAGGGGTAGTCCACCAGCTGGGTCTCCCGCACCACGAAGCCACCAATGCGCCGGTTGACCGGGATCGGAAAGGCCGTGTTTTGCGGATCGAGCACCATCTTCTGCTCCAGTTCGATGCCGTTGTGGGCCAGCCACTTGTCCAGACCCGATTTGTGGGACTTGGCGGAGAGCGCCCCTTTGGTGTCGATATCGAAGGGTGAGGTTGCCACCACCAGGGTGCCGCCGCGCATCAGAAACTGGTCCACGGCAAACAGCTGCTTCTCATCCAGCTGGTCGGGGGCGGCGAGCAGCAACAGGTCGGCCTGATCGGGGATCTGACCGTTTTTTAGATCTGCGTCGGCCAGATTGTGCTCCTCCGCTAGGGTCTGGCGCAGCCAGTCGAAACGCTTGCCGCCGCCCATGCCAAACTGGCCGAGGGCCGGGGCAGCCTTGGGGGTGTGCAGAGCGATGGTCTTCTGGAAGCCCTTGGCGAAGCGCTTGATGCCCGCCTGCATGGCGCGCTCCAGTCCCGCCTTGTCGAACTTCTCCGGCAGCGGGATCTGCACGATCCGCTCGCCGCTCTCTAGGGTCATGTAGAACCAGAAGGGCTGGGTGTCGAGCAGGCTGGCGACCATCGGGCGGAAACCATAGTCGCCCTCCAGCCGTTTCGCCAGGGCGCCGCCGTTGGCCTCCGGATCCTCGATGGCGACGCTCAGCTTCTCCCCAGCGCGCTTCCGCCAGTCGGCCAGCAACTCATCGAGCCCTTTCCGCAGCGGTTTCAGCAGCTCGGGCAGCTGCGCTTCGGGGGAGATGTAGCCCTTGAAGGCGACCGGCTGGCTCAGGCCGGCGAAGATATCGCCGCCGCCCTGGTAGGCGTAGAGCACCTTCTTCAGCGCCTGGGTCAGGTCATACTCTGGATTGCGCAGCTCCACATCCAGATCGGTCTCGCTCTGCACCTTCACGTCGATCAGATCGCGGAAGCCGAGCACCTCGTACTGGTCCCCATACTGCACCAGGATGTTGAAGTAGGAGTTGACCACCGAGGCCTGGTACTTGCTGGCGAACTGGAACGGCACCGGCTTGATGTCGTACTTCTCGTTGGCTTCGCGCTCCAGCTCGGGATGCTCCAGGGGGTCGATGAACTCTACCCGCACCCGGCCCTCGCCGGCCACCGCGTACTCCGCCAACAGATCCCGCAGCCGCGGCACCAGGGGCGCCAGCAGGGGGTGGGTCTGGGCGCTGAAGTAGCCGCGGATCAGCAGTGGCTCCTGCAACTGGGCGAGGTAGCTACGGGTAGCGTCGGAGATCGAATAGAGCTGGCCATCGGTCAGATCGGTGCGCACTGCCGAGACCGGCGCCAGCCAGAAGTTGGCAGCCAGGAAGTTGGCCGCCAGCAGGCCGGTCAGCCAGCCCCAGCGGCGGTGGTTGGGGTTGCTCCGGTTACCGGACCAGCGCAGCCACTCCAAGCTGAAGACATTGAGGGCGAGGAAGACCCCCACCAGGCTCAGGTAGTAGTAGAGATCCCGTAGGTCGATCACCCCCCGGGTGATGGAGGCGAAGCGGGAGCCGGAGCCGAGCAGTTTGAGCCACTCCGAAGCCTGATTGCCGAACAGCCCGGTGAGAGCGTCGGAACCGAGCAGATAGAAGAAGCCACAGACTGCCGCAGTGAGGATAAGGCTGACGATCTGGTTGGCGGAGCGGGCGCTGATGAACAGCCCGATGGCCACGTAGGCCGCCGCCAGAAAGAGGGAGGCGAGGTAGCCGCCGATCACCGGCCCCCAGTCCAGCGGTCCCATCAGGCTGACAGTCACCGACAGGGGCAGGGTCAGCAGCAGTGCCACCCCCACCAGCCCCAGGCAAGCAAGAAACTTGCCCAGCACCAGTTGGTAATCGGCAACCGGTGCGGTAAGTAGAAACTCCAGGGTGCCGGCGCGGCGCTCCTCCGACCACATCCGCATGGTGATGGCCGCCACCAGGAAGATCAGCAGCAACGGCATCCAGTCGAACAGGGGCCGCACGTCGGCGATATTACGGGCGAAGAAGGTCTCCACCCAGAAGAAGATGAACAGACTCACCGCCAGGAAGGCGCCGAGGAAGATGAAGGCGATGGGCGAGGAGAAAAAACCAGCGAACTCCTTGCGTGCGATACGGATAATGGAATTCATGGTGCCCCTCCTACTGTGCCGAGATCTCGCCGAAGACCGTCTCTAGGTCGCGGCGCTCGGGTTGCAGGCTGTAGAGTTTCATCCCCTGTTCCGCTACCCGGCTGGCCACCTGGGGGGCGGTCTCGAACAACTCACCACCGGCGGCCAGATTGAGGGCGTAGCCATAGCCGGCCTCCTGCCCCTCCAAGGCCTCCACCGCGGACACCCCGTCCACCCCCTGCAACAGGGGCAGGGCCTGCTCTGGAGCAGCGTCCAGCGCTACCAGCAGCCGCTTGCCGGCGCGCAGTTCATTCATGCTGGCGTCCAGGGCGATCTGGCCGTTGCGGATGATGATCACCCGGTCGCAGATCGCCTGCACCTCCTGCAACACATGGGTAGAGAGGATCACCGTTGCATGCTCCGCCAGGGCGCGGATCAGGCTGCGCATCTGCTGCACTTGGGTTGGGTCAAGGCCGTTGGTGGGTTCGTCGAGGATCAGCAGTCGTGGCAGGTGGAGGATCGCTTGGGCGACTCCCACCCGCTGCCGGTAGCCTCGGGAAAGATTGGCGATAGGATCGGTCGCCTTGGCAGCCAGGTCGGTGCGCTCGATGGCCTCGCGGATACGCGCATTACGCTCGGCTTCGGCGACCCCATGCAGAGAGGCGGCGTAGTCGAGGTAGTCGATCACCGTCATCTCGGGGTAGAGGGGGTCATTCTCCGGTAGATAACCGATGCGGGCCTGCACCGCCTCGCGCGTTTGGGCAATGTCGTGACCGTCGATCTCGATGGTCCCGGCGCTGGGTTCCAGGTAGCCGGTGAGCATCTTCATGATGGTGGTCTTGCCGGCGCCGTTGTGGCCCAGCAGGCCGACGATCTCGCCCTGGCCGATCTCGAAAGAGACCCTATCCACCGCCGTAAAATCACCGTAGACGCGGCTCAAAGCTTCAACTCGAATCATTCGTAAAGCTCCCGTTTGTTATTGATTGACAGATTCCCTAAAGAATCAAACGATTTTAGTGACCACGGTTTTTACGGAGAGTTCAACTGGTGAGCAACAACAGAATTAGGAGGGAACGACTATCGATTTGAGGGTTGAATGGGTCGGAGTCAAATCGCTTAACCACGCCGCTTTTATCGCCAAAAGAACTGGCTCAGCGAGCCGGTTTTTTTGTGAGTTGGCAGAGGGGGAGGGGTTCGAACATTGTCCGCGAGATCTCAAGCCTCATGGAATCCACGTGCCTCGGCGAAGGTTTGACGACGCACGTCTGGATACTCTGTTCCTTTCCTTG
>NZ_AFOC01000016.1:0-42336 GCF_000224455.1 endosymbiont of Riftia pachyptila (vent Ph05) | reverse complement strand
GAAGGTAGCAAAGAAAAGCGCTAAGAAGAAGGCGACAAAGAAGGGAACGGATCAACGATTTTCCAAACCGAGGAAAGTAAAACCTCGCAAAAAGGCTTCAGCAAAGAACCGATAGTCTGTGGCGGCTCAACATCCACACAGGCAGCCTATAGCCCCCCATTAAAACGGGGGGCTGATGAGCAAGCCAGAAAGCTCAATCCACCCCCGCGAACAATCTATAGGCCGGATTCTCGGTCTCCTTCCAAAAAGGATAACCCAGGCCATTAAGCAGACGCTTAAACTCCGCCCTTTCACGAGTGGGTACTTGTATGCCCATCAGCACTCGCCCAAATGCAGAACCATGATTGCGGTAATGGAACAGGCTGATATTCCACCGGCGCCCAAGGCTGCTTAGAAAAAACAGCAACGCGCCAGGACGCTCGGGAAACTCGAATCGCACTAACTGCTCATCCACTATACCGTGGGCATGCCCACCCACCATATAGCGAATATGTAACTTGGCCGTCTCATTGTCAGTCATATCGACGATAGCATAACCACTACCACGAAACCGCTCCAGGAGATCCTCCCGCTCCTGGTCGCCGCCTGATAATTCTATGCCAACGAAGATCTGTGCCGTTGTGGCATCGGAATAACGGTAGTTGAACTCGGTGATGCTACGCTTGCCAAGCATCTTGCAGAAACGCAGAAAACTCCCAGCACGCTCAGGAATCTGGACGGCAAACAGCGCCTCGCGCCGCTCACCCACTTCAGCCCTCTCCGCCACATGCCGCAAGCGATCAAAGTTGATATTTGCGCCACTCTCGATGGCTACCAGCGACTTACCTTCTATCCCATGCTGCTTCACATAGGCCTTCATGCCGGCAACCGATAGCGCACCAGCAGGCTCGGCAATCGCGCGCGTATCATCAAAAATATCTTTGATGGCCGCACAGATCTCATCTGAACTGACCAGCACAACCTCATCCACTACCTGCTTGGCGATGCGAAAGGTCTCTTTGCCAATCTGTCTGACTGCCACACCATCAGCGAAAATCCCCACCTGCTTGAGAGTGACCCGACGATTAGCCTCTAGCGCTTTATAAAGCGTCGGTGCATCATTGGGCTCTACACCGATCACCTTCACCTCGGGACGCACATACTTCACATAGGCGCCAATTCCCGCGATCAGGCCACCACCACCGACCGGCACAAAGATCGCCTCCGGCGGTTGCGGATGTTGTCGAAGCACTTCCATCGCAATCGTCCCCTGCCCTGCAATCACGTCTGGATCATCAAACGGATGGATAAAGACTAACCCCTTCTCTTTTACAAGCTCCTGGGAGTGTGCATAGGCATCATCGTAGGAATCACCGATCAATACCGTCTTTGCACCGAGGTTTTTAACCGCCTGCACCTTTATCGGCGGGGTCGTTAGTGGCATCACGATCAATGCCTGAATATTCAACTTTTGTGCAGCGAGCGCCACGCCCTGTGCATGATTGCCCGCCGAAGCAGCAATCACCCCGCGCTCCCGCTCCTTCGGAGTCAGATTGAAAATCTTGTTATACGCCCCGCGCAGCTTGAAAGAAAAAACCGGCTGCAGATCCTCCCGCTTAAGAAACACGCTGTTGTTCAAACGGGACGACAGCAGCTTCGCTCTCTCCAGCGGGGTCTCTTGGGCGACATCATAGACACGCGCCCGCAGGATTCTCTCAATGTATTTCTGAGGCATAATTTACTTCCAAATCTACAACACACCTGACATGGCAGGATTGCGCCGGTATCATATTTTTCCAAAGTTGCACAAGCAACAGCGCTGATCAAGATGACACAAGCGCCAAACCTCGTGCTAGCAGATTACAGGCAAGATGGTCGAACCGTATACAGGCAGACCAATGCTGAGTCGCCCTCTCCTATAGGGAGACCTCAGTTTTTGCCGCCTCCCAACCTTTTAGCCTCTCGACAGGAGACCCCTAAATGAATGCAGATGATATGAAAAAACTCGCGGCCAAGGCCGCACTGGAGTACGTGGATGGAGGTATCATCGGCGTCGGCACCGGATCAACAGTCAATCATTTCATTGACTATCTGGCCACCATCAAGAGCAAGATCGATGGTGCCGTTTCCAGCTCTGAAGTCTCCACCGAACGCATGAAATCGCACGGCATACCGGTGATGGACCTGAACGCCGCCGGCGAACTCGAGCTCTACGTTGATGGCGCGGATGAATCCGACCACAACCTCGCCCTAATCAAGGGCGGCGGTGGTGCGCTGACCCGAGAAAAGATCGTCGCCGGTGCCAGCAAGAAGTTCGTCTGCATAGCCGACGGCAGCAAGCTGGTCGACATTCTTGGCAGATTCCCGCTGCCGGTTGAGGTGATTCCGATGGCGCGCAGCCATGTGGCACGTCAGCTGGTCAAGCTCGGCGGCACCCCGGTTTGGCGCGAAGACTTCATCACCGATAACGGCAATGTCATCCTCGATGTGCACAACCTGGAGATCATGAAGCCGATCGAGATGGAACAGCGCATCAATAACATCGCTGGGGTGGTCACCGCTGGCATCTTCGCCCTACGCCCGGCCGATGTACTGATCCTTGGTACCGAAGAGGGCACAAAGACAATTACCGCCTGACTGCCCACGCCTAATCCGAGCAACCGGCGCATCCCGCCGGTTTTTTTGTCCGCCAATCAATCTTGCGGCAATAAAAAACGGGGCCCGAAGGCCCCGTCTTCAACACAAGACTAAGTCAGACTTAGAACTTGGTGTTCAGCTGCAGGCTGAACTTGGACATGTCGTTGGCAGTAGCCGCGTCGAAGTCCTTGTTGGTGTAGAGCACCTGGGCATCGGTACGCTTGGAGAAGTTGAACTGGTAGCCCAGCGCGTAACCGTCAGCGTCAGCACCACTGGAAGCGCCATCACCGTCGATGCTGTTGTAAGCAGCCTTGATGGTGTGAGCACCCATCTTGTAGGCACCGTTGAGGGTGTAGGCAGTGGTATCGGAATCAGCAGTACCACCGATATCACTACGCGTCTCATAGACCAGAGTAGCGGAGAAACCGCTCATGCCCAGCATGCCCAGACCGATACGGGTCTGCTTCTCGTCGTTACCGCCGGTCAGATCGCCGTCCAGCGCCTCGTAGGCCAAGGAACCGTACCAAGGACCATTGCTGTACATGGCAGCCACAGAGATGGCATCCTGGAAGTCATCGGTAGCAGTGGTCTGAACTACAGCACCGGCAACGGTGAAGCCGCTCATGGAAGGAGAGACATAGGCGATGGCGCCGTCAACACGACGATCCATAATGATGCCCATGTGGGTGCCGCCCATGTCGTTGTCACCAATGGTGTCGGCGAACAGGTCCAGCTTGCCGGTGGACATCTTCATAGGAGTGTCGTGACGGCCAGCCAGAGCGGTACCAAAACCACCAGCCAGACCGACATAGGCATTACGACCGCTCAGGCCGCCGAAAGCTGAACCGGTAGCAACACCGAACTCCATCTTATAGATGGCTTTCAGGCCGTCGCCCAGATCCTCAGAGCCCTTGATGCCCAGACGGGAAGATTCGTCGTACATGCCCCAAGAATCGGCAACATCGGCATCGATCTTGGTGGAGGCAACACGAACCTTGCCGTAAACGGTGGCGTCAGCCATGGCAGCCATAGGAGCGACCAGAGCAGCGGCGATAGCCAGAGAGAGGACTTTCTTCATTTGTATAACTCCCGCGAGTTGTTGTTAAAAACTGTTTGCGTGGGGAAATACTATGCCGACAAAAAACCGAATGCAAGGCTTTTTTTGCTTTTTTACTACACTTTTATCCAGCTGTTGCAAAAAAGACACAACCAGATGCCAAGAGCTATTTAACAAAGGACATCAATTAGATAGCAAATATTCCGCATAAAATATCTAAAGATATTCATCGACATAAGAAAGCATTCCAACAAAAAAACCGGCGCAAAAACCCACAAGTCCCTCCAACACCAACCCTAGCACACACACCTGGCAAGCGACCCGCAGCAACTCAGGATGCAGCAAACCAAGCGATCCGCATCGATCACAGCCGATGCGCCTCACTACGCTCAGCACATCCTACATCTCTATATTTACGGGATTCCGAGGCGGATAATAGCCTTGAGCCATTAACCATGTAGGCAACATGGATATAGAGACAACCCGTGGCCACCACATGCAAGCAATTAAAATCACAGATAATGTCGGGCACAGCCCGATCTATACATGCGTCATATCTAAATTGGCGGGTTAATAACGCCAGACAAGAAAAACCCGCCGAAGCGGGCTTTTGGTGTTGGCTGGGGATGGAGGATTCGAACCTCCACATACGGAGTCAGAGTCCGCTGTCCTGCCGTTAGACGAATCCCCAGTAGACGGAATGCAGCCCCCAGAAGAAGGGGGCTGAAAAATCAGCGCTTGGAGAACTGCGGACGTTTACGCGCCTTGTGCAGACCAACCTTCTTACGCTCGACGGCACGAGCATCACGGGTCAGAAAGCCCGCCTTGCGCAATGCGACATGCAGAGACTCATCATAAGAGTTCAGGGCACGTGCGATACCATGACGGATAGCGCCTGCCTGGCCGGTGGTACCACCGCCGCGGACAGTTACTTTCACATCAACCTTGTCCGCCATCTCCGCCATCTCAAGCGGCTGACGCACCACCATACGCGCTGTCTCACGGCCAAAATATTCGTCAAGCGGACGATTGTTGACCACGATCTTACCGCTGCCAGCGGAGAGAAATACGCGGGCGGCGGAGCTTTTGCGGCGCCCGGTGCTGTTTTGAGTCTCTGACATTCTATATATACCTGGGCTTCTAGCTATCAGACTTCCAGCGGCTGTGGCTGCTGAGCCTGATGTGGGTGTTCTGGGCCTGCGAAAACACGCAGCTTCTTGAACATGGCGCGACCCAGCGTATTCTTGGGCATCATGCCTTTGACTGCGTGCTCAATCGCCCTTTCAGGCGCCTTCTGCAGCAGTTTCTCAAGGCTGATGGACTTCAGGTTACCAATGTATCCCGTGTGATGGTGATACATCTTATCCTTCAGCTTGTTGCCGGTCACACGGATCTTCTCGGCGTTGACTACAACGATGTAGTCGCCAGTATCCACATGGGGCGTGTATTCCGGCTTATGCTTGCCGCGCAGGCGGCGCGCAATCTCGCTGGACAAGCGACCAAGGGTCTTATCGGTCGCATCGATCAGGTACCAGTTACGACGTACCTCATCCGGCTTTGCACTAACGGTTGTCATTCCAAGTTGCTCCAGTGGAGAAACAATTGTCATCTGAAAAAGAGCGCGAATCTTACAGCAACATATCGCGCCACACAACCCCATCCTTCTGCCTTCGCAAAAAAAAAGCGCAACGAGTGACGTTGCGCCTTAATAATAACCACCAAAAGGAGGATGGAGGAGTCTGATTCCGTATACACAAAATCAGCATTGCTAATTATCTAATTATAATGCCCGCCCCGTCAACCCCAAATACGACAACAATTATCACCCCTGCCGATAGCTGCAGCCGCCAGCTTGGACTTTCCCTGCGGGGTCTGGAAAAATCCCCACTGATTTCCACTCCCGACCCTCAATACTATAGAAACAGATGCTGCTCGACCTTACCGCCATCTTCATCGGCCTTGCCATCCTCGTCTGGGGCGCCGACCGGTTCGTCTCAGGCGCAGCTGCCCTCGCCAGCAACCTGGGCGTCGCCCCCATGCTGATCGGCCTGACCATCGTCGGCTTCGGCACCTCCGCCCCGGAGATCATCGTCTCCGCCGTCTCCACCCTGGATGGCAACCCGGGCCTCGCCATCGGCAACGCACTCGGCTCCAATATCGCCAACATCGGACTGATCCTCGGCGTCACCGCACTGATTGTGCCGCTCACCGTCCACTCCGGCGTACTCAGGCGCGAATACCCGGTGCTGCTGGCGGTCAGCCTACTGTCGTTCCTACTGATGCTCGACGGCGAGCTGAGCCAGTTTGATGGCATGATCCTGCTGGGCGGACTGGTGTTGCTGCTTGCCTGGATGATCCACACCGCCAGGACCGGCTCCGCCAGTGATCCGATGGTGGGCGAGTTCGACGCCGAAATCCCTCACGACATGCCCACTAAGATGGCGCTGCTGTGGCTCGCGCTGGGGCTGATGGCACTCCTAATCAGTTCACGCATGCTGGTGTGGGGGGCGGTCAACATCGCCACCGCCTTCGGTATCAGCGACCTGGTGATCGGCCTCACCATCGTCGCCCTGGGCACCAGCCTGCCGGAACTGGCAGCCAGCATCACCAGTGCCCTCAAGGGCGAAGACGACCTGGCCATCGGCAACGTGGTCGGCTCCAACCTCTACAACCTGCTGGCGGTACTCTGCCTGCCCGGCCTACTCGCCCCCGGCCCGTTTGACCCGGCCGCCCTGACCCGCGATCAGCCGATGATGCTCGGCCTGACCGTGGCGCTGTTCGCCCTGGGCTACAGCTTTGGCAAGAACGGCCGACTCACCCGCTTCGAAGGCTTGCTGTTGGTGGCGGCATTTGTCGGCTATCAACTCTTCATATTTAATAGCCTGCGATAAGCCCTCCCGACCGGCAGACAGCAGAACGATTTCCAACAGGATCAGGTATGCGAGACAATCGACCGCTCCCCCGCGAGGATGCAGAAAAGCTGCGCCAGCTGGCCTTGGCAGTGATCGAGACCGAGGCCGACGCAGTGACCGCACTGGCCGGGCGCATCGACACCGCCTTCGAGCGCGCCTGCACCTTCATCCTCGACTGCCGTGGCCGGGTAGTGGTGACTGGCATGGGCAAATCGGGGCACATCGGCAGCAAGATCGCCGCCACCCTTGCTAGCACCGGCAGCCCCGCCTTCTTCGTCCACCCCGGCGAGGCGAGCCACGGCGACCTCGGCATGATCACCCCACAGGACGTAGTGCTGGCCCTCTCTAACTCCGGAGAGACCGGCGAACTGCTCACCATCCTGCCACTGATCAAACGCCTCGGCGCACCGCTAATCGCGATGACCGGCAACCCCAGCTCGACCCTGGCACGGGAGGCGAACGTGCACCTCGATGTCGGCGTCGACAAAGAGGCCTGCCCGCTCGGCCTGGCGCCTACCGCCAGCACCACCGTGGCGCTGGTAATGGGTGACGCCCTCGCAGTCGCGCTGCTTGAGACACGCGGCTTCACCGCCGAGGATTTCGCCCTGTCGCACCCCGGCGGCAGCCTGGGGCGACGCCTGCTGTTGCACGTTGGCGATATCATGCACCGCGACCAGGCGATCCCGAAGGTGGCCGCCAACGCCAGCCTGCAGCAGGCGCTGATCGAGATGTCAGAGAAGGGGCTTGGCATGACCGCCGTAGTGGATGCCGAGCAACGGCTGATTGGCATCTTCACCGACGGCGATCTGCGACGCACCCTGAACAGACCGCTGAACATCCGCGATACACTGGTGTCGGAGGTGATGACCCCGCACGGTGCCACCGTGCCGGCCGAGATGCTGGCAGCAGAGGCACTGCAGATCATGGATGAGAAGAAAATCAACGGTTTTTTTGTGGTCGACGCTGCCGCGCGACTGATCGGCGCATTCAACATGCACGACCTGCTACGAGCCGGCGTCGTTTAGGGTGCCTCCGGATGAATCTGAGCGAGCAGGATTGTGAGGCTAAATTTTCCGCTGCAAGCAGAAATTGCAGATAATAGCTGGTCTATTGCCAAGATTCTGCCCCGCAAGGAACGCCCTTGGGGTACAACGCAGCAGCGGGGAACTTGGACCACAAGGCTGCCGCCCATGATTCAGTCAGCGGCTCCCTGAAGGAGAAAACAGGTGCAAGACATTCAGGAAAAGGCGCGCAGGATCAGACTGGTCATCTTCGATGTAGACGGAGTGCTCACCGATGGCAGCCTGTTCCTCGGTGACGACGGCCAGGAGTATAAAGCCTTCAACTCCCGCGACGGCCACGGCATCAAGATGCTGCAGCAGAGCGGCATCGAGATAGGCATCATCACCGGACGCAGCTCCGAGGTGGTGCGCCTGCGAATGCAAAGCCTGGGCATCAAACATGTCTACCAGGGCCAGCTCGACAAGCGCCCCGCCTACCAGGAGCTGCGTGATAAACTCGGCCTCAGCGATGCCGAGATCGCCTATGTCGGAGATGATGTGGTGGATCTGCCGATCATGCGCCTGGTAGGGCTGGCAATCGCGGTCAACGACGCCCACCCGTTTGTCACTCAACACGCCCACTGGCTGACCCCGCATGCCGGCGGTCGCGGCGCGGCACGGGATGTCTGCGAACTGCTGATGGATGCCCAGGGGCATCTACAGCGTGTCCTGCAGAGCTATCTCTGACGTCTTGTGAAATATCCACTGCTCACCAGCCTGCTACTGATCGTCGCACTCGCCGGTTTTGGCTGGTGGCTAAGCAACATCGGCGAACAGGAGAGCCGCCCGGAACAGGCCGAACTCCACTACCCCGACTACTACGCCAGCGATCTGGTCTCTGTCAGATACGACCAGGATGGCCTGCCACAGCATCGTCTGAAAAGCGCAGCGATGCGCCACTTCGCCGATGATGACACTACCGAACTCGAGCACCCCATATTCTGGCAATACGCAGCCGGCGCAGCGCCGTGGAGAGTCACCGCAACCAGCGCCACCCTCTACGGCGATAACAACAAGATCTTCATGCCCGGCGAGGTACAGATCGATCGCGCTGCGGGCAACGGCAAACGCCCCTACCAGATCACTACCAGCGACCTGTGGGCCCATCCCGACAGCGGCTATGTCAGCACCAAACAGCGGGTACAGATTACCAGCCAGGGCGACTGGCTGCGTGGTGTCGGGCTACAAGGGCAACTTCTGGAACCGGTTAAGATCAAGCTACTCTCCGAGGTACGTGGCTATCATGAAATCGATTAACAGCGTGTCACTTCTGCTTCTGCTACTCCTGCTACCGTTGCAGGCCAGGGCACTGAGCGGTGACCGGGAGCAACCGATCTATCTTGAGGCCGACAGCGTGGAAATCGACGAGGCCAGCGGCGTCAGCGTCTACATCGGCAACGTGGTGGTCAGCCAGGGCAGCATGCGTCTGGAGGCCGACAAGATGTGGATCCACCGCCGCCAGGGTGAAACCGAAAAAATCGTCGCCGTCGGCAAGCCGGTGCGCTTCCGCCAGCAGATGGACAAGAGCCACGAAGAGGCCCGCGGCCACGCCCTAAAGATCACCTACTTCATCAAGAAAGATGAGATCTACCTGTTTGACGAAGCAGTACTGCAGCAGGGCAAGGATGAGTTCAGCAGCGACCGCATCACCTACCTGCGCAGCCGCAGCCTGGTCAAGGCCGGCGCCAGCGCACAGGGCAAACAGCGGGTCCGGGTGGTGATCGAATCACAAAAGCACGACCAATGACACGCCTCTACGCCGAAAACCTGGCCAAACAGTACCGTGGCCGGCGCGTGGTCGATGATATCTCCCTGGAGGTCGCCAGTGGCGAGGTGGTTGGACTGCTTGGGCCAAACGGTGCTGGCAAGACCACCAGCTTCTACATGATCGTCGGCCTGGTGCCCGCCGACGGTGGGAGTGTTCGCATTAACGGAAAGGATCTCACCGACCTGCCGATGCACACCCGCGCCCGCCTCGGCATCAGTTACCTCGCCCAGGAGCCCTCAGTGTTCCGCCGTCTCTCGGTAGAGGAGAACATCCTTGCCATCCTCGAGAGCCGCAAGGAACTGTCGCGTAGCGCACGCAACAAGCGCTGCGACCAACTGCTGCAGGAGTTCGGCATCACCCACCTGCGCAACAGCCAGGCGATGAGCCTCTCCGGCGGCGAGCGTCGCCGCCTGGAGATCGCCCGCGCGCTCTCCATCAAACCCCGCTTCGTGCTGCTCGACGAGCCCTTCGCCGGCATCGACCCGCTCGCCGTCATCGACATAAAAGCGGTGATCAACCACCTCAAGGAGCGTGATATCGGGGTGCTCATCACCGACCACAATGTGCGCGAAACCCTCGACATCTGCAACCGCGCCTACATCATCAACAACGGCAAGGTGCTCGAAGAGGGCACCCCGGAGGCGATCCTTGAGCACCCCGAGGTGCGCGCCGTCTATCTCGGCGAAAACTTCACCATGTAGCATGGCGCAGGGCCGACCGCACCTCCTTTGCCGGGCCGGTTTACAAATACATGACCCACGGCAACTCTCGATCAAGCCGAGGTTCCACCTACGATTGCTTTTGACTAAAATGAAACCGAAAAGGCACATAAATTGCGTACGAGAACCAACTTGACCATGGATAGATGAAGCAGACACTTCAGCTTCGACTCGGCCAACACCTCACCATGACGCCTCAGCTGCAGCAGGCGATCCGTCTGCTACAGCTCTCCGCGCTCGATCTCAATCAGGAGATACAGGAGGCCCTCGACACCAACCCGATGCTGGAAGCCGAAGAGGAGTTTGAGCAAACCGCCACAGAGCGCAAGGAGAATCCCAGCAGCGAAAGCGCGCAGCAAACTCCGGCGGATGGCAACGACATCAACAACGAACGGGAGGTCAAGACCGACAGCCCCGAGATGCCCGAGGATCTCCCGGTCGACACCGAGTGGAGCGATGTCTACGACAGCTACTCGCCACCAGCTCCCGCCGGCGGCGAGGGCAGCGATACCGACTTCCTCAGCCAGCGCAGCAAATCTGATTCACTGCAGGACCACCTGCTGTGGCAACTCAACCTGACCCGCCTCTGCCCCTCGGACCAGGCGATCGCGCTGACCATCATCGACAGCATCAGCCCCGACGGCTATCTGCAGGCCAGCATCGAGGAGATCCACTCCACGGTCGATCTGGAGGAGGTGACCCTAGAGGATGTGGAGGCAGTGCTGCACCGCGTTCAGGCCTTCGACCCCCCCGGTATCGCCGCCCGCGGCCCGCAGGAGTGCTTGCTGATCCAGCTCGATCAGCTGCCCCCGGAGACTGCCTATCTGGAGCAGGCGATCCAGCTGTGTAGCACACATTTTAAGCTGCTGGCGGCCCAGGACCAGGCGCAGATCAAGCGCAAGATGAAGATCGATGACCATGAATTGTCGGCGATCAACCAGCTGATCCGCTCACTCCACCCGCGCCCCGGCACCCTGATTGCCGATACCGAGCCGGAGTATGTCATCCCAGAGGTGTTTGTCACCAAGCGCAACAACAGCTGGCATGTGGAGCTCAACCCGGAGACCATGCCACGCCTGCGGGTCAACGCCGAATACGCCAAACTGATCCGCCGCGCCGATCAGAGCGACGACAATACCTTCCTGAAGAACCACCTGCAGGAGGCGCGCTGGTTCCTGAAGAGCCTGCTGAGCCGCAACGAAACCATCCTGCGGGTCGCCAGCAAGATCGTCGAATACCAGCAGGCCTTTTTTGAACATGGCGAGGAGGCGATGAAACCGCTGGTGCTGCGCGACATCGCCGAAGCCCTGGAGATGCACGAATCGACCATCTCCCGGGTTACCACCCAGAAATATATGCACACGCCCCGCGGCACCCTGGAGTTCAAATATTTCTTCTCCAGCCATGTCAGTACCAGTGTCGGCGGCGAGTGCTCGGCTACCGCAATACGTGCCATCATTAAGAAACTGGTTGCCGCCGAAACACCCAACAAGCCGCTCAGCGACAACAAGATTGCCACGATACTCAGCGAGCAGGGTATCAATGTCGCCCGCCGCACTGTGGCCAAATACCGCGAATCGATGGGCATACCCCCATCGAATGAGCGAAAGCGTCTGGTGTGACAACCAGACAAATAAGAGGATGCTCCGCATCTCCGGCGCATCCCTCCCGAAACAGGAGTTAATTATGCAAATCAACCTGACCGGTCACCATATCGATATCACCGATTCGATGCGTAACTATGTTGACAGCAAGTTTGAGCGCTTGGAGCGCCATTTCGACAACGTCACCAATGTGCATGTGATCCTCAGCGTAGAGAAACTCAGGCAGAAAGCGGAAGCCACCCTCCACCTCAACGGCGGCAACGTGTTTGCCGACTCGGTCCAAGAGGACATGTACGCGGCCATCGACGCACTGATCGACAAGCTCGACCGACAGGTCATCAAGCATAAAGAGAAGCTGCAAAGCCATCGTGGCAATAACATCAACAAGTACGCTGACGCAGAGCAGCCCTGAACAGGGACAAGGCCAAGATGTTTCCCGAAGGGTTCATCGACCCACAGCGTATCCTGTGCGGCGTCGAAATCAGCAGTAAAAAACGCAGCCTGGAGATGCTTGGCGGGCTATTCGCCGCCACCGATTCCGGGCTTAGCCAGGACATGGTGTTCGATGCCCTGCTACAACGGGAGCGCCTTGGCAGCACGGGGCTGGGGCGGGGCATCGCCCTCCCCCACGCCCGCATGGCACAGATCAAGCGAGCGGTCGGTGCCTTCATCCAGACCACCCAGGGGGTCGACTTCGACGCCATCGACAACCAGCCGGTCGACCTCGCCTTCGCCATGCTGGTACCCGAGGAAGCCACCGAGGAGCATCTACAGCTACTGTCGAAGCTCGCCAGCCTGTTCGGAGATAAGACATTCTGCGATCGTCTGCGCCAGTGCCGCAGCCCAGACGAGGTGATCGAGCTGATCCAGCAGCCAAGCCCCGAACCCAGCCAGCAATGACACCCGCCACCACCATCCGCGAACTGTTCGCCCAGCTGAGTGCGGAACTCAATCTCACCTGGTACAGCGATGGTGAGGAACGGGCCATCCAGGCAGAGGGCGACGCCCCCCTGGTGGGGCCGCTCAACCTGGCCCGCCCACAGCCGATCCAGGTGATCGGCCCGCCTGAGCGTCATCTGCTCGAGTCCCTCGGCAGCAAGGGCTACCGCCACTACCTTGAACTGCTGTTTGCCAGCCGCCCGGCTGCCCTGATCTTTACCGACGGCTTAGTCCCCACCGACGCCTGCCGCACCCTCGCCGCCGACAGCAACACCCCAATCATCTATACAAGCGAACCCGACGCCCAGGTTATCCAGCGCCTACTGGCGCATCTCCAGCCGTCTTTCCAGCAGGCCCAGCCCTCCCATGCCGAGCCCAAAAACATCCATGGCGTGTTCATCGAGGTGCTGGGTAAAGGGGTGCTGCTCAGCGGCGATGCCTCAATCGGCAAGAGCGAACTGGCGCTGGCGCTGATCTCTCGCGGACATCGCTTGATCGCCGACGATATCACCGAGTTCACTCGCATCAACGCCCACACCCTGCAGGGACGCTGCCCACCGGTGCTGCAGGATTTTCTCGAGGTACGCGGACTGGGACTGCTCAACGTTCGCGCCATGTTTGGCAACAGCGCGGTGAAGCCGGTCAAAAACCTCCACTTGATCATCGATCTGCAGCAGATGAATGAACAGGAACTCTCACACCTGGACCGACTCGAAGGCAGCCATTCAACCCAGCGCCTGCTCGGCGTCGAAATTCCACAGACTACCCTGCCAGTGGCCGCTGGTCGCAATCTTGCAATCCTGGCGGAGACAGCGGTGCGCCAACACCTGCTACGGGTCACCGGCTACGATGCGGCAGCAGAGTTCAGCGAGCGCCAACGCGGCTATATCGAAGCTAACCAGCAGAGTTCCGCTAGCCCACCTGAAAAGGGCTAACTCCTTTTCAAAATTGCCCCGGATTGCGCTAACCTAGCCGCCTGCCATTCAAAATTTCCAGATGTTAAGAAACATGGCTACCGGTATTAGACTGCTCATCATCACCGGCCTCTCGGGGTCGGGTAAAACCATCGCCCTGCACACCCTTGAGGATCTCGGCTACTACTGTATCGACAACCTGCCGATCTGCCTGCTGGAGGCTTTCTCTAACCACCTGGTGGAAGACCCAGAGCCGATTTTCCGCCATACTGCAGTCGGCATCGACGCCCGCAGCCAGCCATCTCACATTGCCAAACTGCCTGAGATGGTCGCCAAGATGCGCGAGCAGGGCATCGACTGCGAGATGATCTTCCTTGAGGCGCAACAGGAGACCCTGATCAAGCGCTTCAGCGAGACTCGCCGCAAACACCCGCTCTCCGACGACGACCACTCACTCGACGAGGCGATCCGCCAAGAGCAGGAGGTGCTCGAACCCCTCGCCAGCACCGCCGACCTGCGCATCGACACCACCCACACCAACTTGCATGAACTGCGCGACCTGATCCGCGGCCGAGTCACCGGAGGCAGCCGCCAGGTCTCCCTGCTGTTTGAATCGTTTGGCTTCAAACACGGTGTGCCGCGGGACGTGGATTTTGTCTTCGACGTGCGCTGCCTGCCTAACCCCCACTGGCAGACCGAGTTGCGGCCACTCACCGGCCTCGACGGCCCGGTCGCCAATTTTCTCGAAAGCAGCGAGGAGAGCAGCCAGATGCAGGCGGATCTGACCCGCTTCCTCGAATCTTGGATCCCCCGCTTCGAGGCCGATGGCCGCAGCTACCTAACCATCGCCATCGGCTGCACCGGCGGTCAACACCGCTCGGTCTACATCACCGATCAGCTCTACCGCCACTTCAAACAACAGGGGCGCAACGTGCTGAGCCGCCATCGGGAACTGTCATGAGCATCGGCCTGCTGATCATCACCCACAACGAGATCGGCCGTGCGCTGCTCAAGACCACCACCAACATGATGGAGGTCTGCCCGCTCGCCACCGCCACCCTCGAGGTCGGCACCGAGAGCGATCCCGACGCTATGCGGCAGCGCGCACAGCAGCTGATACAGCAGCTCAACCAGGGCGACGGGGTGCTGATCCTCACCGACATGTACGGCTCCACCCCCAGCAACATCGCCTACAAACTGCGCCGTGAAGACCAGGTGCAGGTGATCGCCGGGATCAATCTACCGATGCTGGTGCGCGTCTTCAACTACGCTACCATGAACCTCAAAGAGCTGACCAGAAAGGCGGTCAGCGGCGGCATCGACGGCATCGTTTGCTGCCCCGAGCGCAAGCCGGAGAACCCCAATCAATGATCCACAAGGAGATCACCATCATCAACCGCCTTGGTCTGCACGCCCGTGCCGCCGCCAAGCTGGTCAACTGCGCCAGCCGCTACGGCAGTAGCATCCAGCTGCTGCGCAACGGCCAGCGGGTCAACGGCAAGAGCATCATGGGGGTGATGATGCTCGCCGCCAGCCAGGGCACCGCGCTGGAGGTCGAGGTCAACGGCGAGGACGAGACAGAGGCGATAGCCGCTCTGGAGTTACTGATCAATGAGCGGTTCGGGGAGAGTGAGTGACCTTCTCCAGTCACGGCATCGGCATCAGCACCACCCGCCAGGTGGCCATAGGCGCCGCCTTCCTGCTGCAGCGCGGGCCACTCGATATCGCACCGCGACTGATCCCCGAGGAGATGGTCGAAGCCGAGGTAGAACGCTTCCGCAAGGCGCTCAATACCGCCCGTGACCGACTGCGCGCCGTGCGCCAGCACCTCCCCACCGGCACCGCGGAGGACATCTCCTCATTTATCGACACCCATCTGCTGATGCTCGACGACAGCGCCATCAGCCAGGCCCCGATCGAGCTGATCCGCACTCACCAGTACGCCGCCGAGTGGGCGCTGCAGCGCCGCCGCAACGAGCTGGTGCGGGTCTTCGACGAGATGGACGACCCCTACCTGCGCACCCGCAGGGACGATGTCGAGCATGTGGTGGGACAGATCCAGATCGCCTTGCAGCAGGGTACCGGACGGGATGAGGCGCCGAGCGACCTGACCAACCACATCGTGGTGGCGCGGGATCTGACCCCAGCCGACATCATCATGCTGAAAAACCGCGGCGTGATCGCCTTTGTCACCGAGTATGGCGGACCACTGTCACACACTGCGATCCTCGCCCGCAGCCTCGGCATCGCCGCAGTGCTCGGCGTGCACCACGCCAGTCAACTGCTGCGCGCCGGCGAAACCCTGATCGTCGACGGCGAGGCCGGCGTGGTACTTGCTGACCCCACCCGGGAGATCCTGCAGCACTACCAGCAGCGCATCATCGCCCAGGCGGCCCGCGAGGCTGAGCTGCGGCGCAACCTCGATCTGCCCGCGATCACCCGCGACGGCCAGCGCATCCTGCTGCTGGCCAATATCGAGCTGCCGGAAGATATCACCGCCACCCTCGCCAACCGCGCTGATGGCGTCGGCCTGTTCCGCACTGAATTCCTCTACATGAACCGCACCACCCCGCCCAGCGAGGAGGAGCAGCTCGAAACCTATCTGAGCGCGGTGCATGGCCTCAACGGCGCTCCCCTCACCATCCGCACCCTCGACCTGGGCGCCGACAAGACCATCGAGTGCAGCGACCCCAACTGTCCACCCTCCAACAATCCTGCCCTCGGCCTGCGCGCCATTCGCCTCTGCCTGAAGGAGCCCGATCTGTTTCTACCGCAGCTGCGGGCAATCCTGCGCGCCTCCGCCGAGGGGCAGGTGCGGCTGATGATCCCGATGCTCTCCTGCATCGCCGAGCTGCAGGAGACCCTGGCGCTGCTCGAACAGACCAAGCAGGAGCTGAGCCGCGAGGGCTTGCGGTTCAACGCGACAATGCCTGGTCGGCGGCATGATCGAAATTCCCGCCGCTGCCATTGCCGCCGCCAGCTTCGCTCGCCAGCTCGACTTCCTCTCCATCGGCACCAACGACCTGATCCAGTACACCCTAGCGGTGGACCGCATGGATGAGTCGGTCAACTACCTGTTCGACCCGCTCCACCCATCGGTGCTGCAACTGATCCAGATGACCATCCACGCCGCCAATAACGCTGGCATCCCGATCAGTATGTGCGGCGAGATGGCTGGCGACCCGCTGTTCACCCAGCTACTGCTCGGCATGGGACTGCGCGAGCTGAGCATGCAACCCGGCGCCCTGCTAGAGACCCGCCAGGTCGTCCGCGCCAGCGATCTGCCGCGCCTCACCCGCCAGGCCCAGGCATTTCTGCAGCAGATGCACAGCAAACCAGCCGCCACCCTCTTCGCAGAACTGTTTCACTAGCTCAGATACACCTTCTATTTGTAAGGTTTCACCCCGCGACGGCCCTTGTTAAACTGCGCCCCGGCCTTCCGGGTCATCCGGATTGATCTAGCCTCCAGCCCGAGCTGACGTCCTCATGCCACCAAGCCTGCAGAACAATTCAGACAACAACCGCCTGCTGTTCCTGCAGGACGTGCTCGATAGTGGCGCGCTACAGCAGGCGGCGCGCATGCTGAATGCGTTGCGTCCCGCCGAGGTGGCACACCTGCTGGAGTCGCTGCCGCTGCCACAACGCGAGATCGTCTGGGAGCTGCTCGATGACACCACCGATGGCGAGATCCTGCTACAGGTCACCGATGAGGTTCGCGACGATCTGATCAGCCGCATGGACTCCGCTGAGCTGGTGGCCGCCACCGCTGGCCTCGACACCGACGATCTGGCTGACCTGGTCAAGGAACTGCCGCGCCACATCACCTGGGAGGTGCTCGACTCCCTCGATCAGCAACACCGGGAACGTCTCGAGACGGTACTCGCCTACCCCGAAGAGAGCGCTGGCGGCCTGATGAACGTCGATACCGTGACGGTACGCGCCGAGGTCACCCTCGACGTGGTGCAGCGCTACCTGCGCCACATCGGCGAGCATGTACCACGGGACACCGACAAAGTATTCGTGGTCAATCGCGACCATCGTTACCTCGGCGTTTTGCACCTCTCCACTATCCTCACCCACGATCTGGACGACAGCGTGGCCGAGGTGATGTCCCTCGACATGCAGCCGATCCCGGCTCACTGGAGCAAACGCGAGGTGGCCAACCGCTTTGAACAGCACGACCTGATCTCGGCGCCGGTAGGTGGACGAGAACGGCCGACTGCTCGGCCGTATCACTATCGACGACGTGGTCGACGTGATCCGTGAGGAGGGGGAGCACCAGTTCATGGGCCAGGCCGGCCTCTCTGAAGACGAGGATATGTTTGCACCGGTGATGGTCAGCGCCAAGCGCCGCGCGCTGTGGCTCGGCGTCAACCTGCTTACCGCCTTCCTCGCTTCTTGGGTGATCCGTCAGTTCGAGGCGACCCTCGACCAGATCGTGGCGTTGGCGGTGCTAATGCCGATCGTCGCCAGCATGGGCGGCATTGCCGGCACCCAGACCCTGACCCTGGCGATCCGTGGCCTGGCGCTAGGGCAGCTCTCCCACAAAAATGCCCGCTGGCTGCTGGCCAAGGAACTGGCGGTGGGCACCATCAACAGCGCCATCTGGGCGGTGGTGGTGGGGGTGGCCGCCGGCCTCTGGTTTAATGACAGCAGCATCGCGCTGCTGATTGCCGCGGCGATGACCATCAACCTGATCTTCGCCGCCCTGGCCGGGGCGATACTGCCGATTGCTCTGGAGAAACTCGGCATCGACCCAGCGCTAGCCGGCGGCGTACTACTCACCACCGTCACCGATGTAGTGGGATTCCTGGCGTTTCTCGGGTTGGCGACAATCTATCTGCTCTGAGCGGGCGACAGCCAGCCGAGCCGGGAACAGCGGAGTGTGATCTCTGACAAACCGCCCTACAGATAGCGGCCCTTGAAGAGGACCAGTGCCAGCATCATTAAAAGGCAATCAAACCCCGTGACAACACGCCATCGCCCGGCCTCGGCAGTAGACTGCGAAAGATGTAATAGCTGACCCACAGCCCTGATCGATAAATCGCGATCTCGAGGACTGATTCAAACATCCCTGTCCTCCTGTGATCTTTCCTGATCCGTTATCGGGCAGGCAGCAGCTCAACCCATCCCAAGCAACCCGGCACTCCAGTATCCCAAACCGGGCTATTTGATTATCGTTTTTGCTATTCGCCGGCGATCATCATCCGCTCAATCAGCCAGGAGCCACTCTGTACCGAGGTGCGGGTCTCTACATCGGTACCCACCTCCAGCAACCCCATGAACATCTCCCGCAGGTTGCCGGCGATGGTGATCTCCTCTACCGGGTATTGGATCACTCCGCCCTCGACCCAGAAGCCGGCAGCACCGCGCGAGTAGTCGCCGGTAACGGTGTTGACACCCTGCCCCATCAGCTCGGTGACCAGCAGGCCCGTATCCATCTTCTGCAGCAGTCCCTGCCGATCCAGGCTACCGCTGCTAATGCGCAGGTTGCGCACGCCGCCGGCATTGCCGGTAGTCTGCATCCCCAGCTTGCGCGCCGCGTAGCTGTCGAGCACGTAGCTGCGCAGGATGCCATCGCTGACGAAGTCCCGCTCGCGGGTAGCGACGCCCTCGTTGTCGAAGGCGCTGCTAGCGAGACCGCCACGCAAGCGGGGCAGTTCATGGATACGGATATTCTCTGGAAAGACCTGGCGATCGAGATGATCGAGCAGGAAACTCGCCTTACGATAGAGCGCCGAGCCGCGGATCGCGCCGATGAAGCTGCGCAGCAGCCCCACCGCCACGTCGGCCTGAAACAGCACCGCAGCCTGCTGGGTCGGGATACGCCGCGCCCCAAGTCGCGCCAGGGTGCGATCGGCGGCTGTCTCGCCGACCTGCTGGGGGGAATCGAGCTGGGTGGCATCGCGGGCCAGGGTGTACCAATAGTTGCGCTGCATCTCGCCATCCTGCTCCCCCACCACCGCGCAGCTGAGGCTGTGGCGGGTGCCGGCGTAGCCGCCGATAAAGCCATGGCTGTTGCCGTAGACCTGCACCCCCAGCTGGCTATCGAGGCTCGCCCCCTCGGAGTTGCTGATGCGCGGGTCGCGCTGGCGGGCGGCATTCTCGCAGGCCAAGGCGATCTCGATCGCCTGCTCCACCGGCAGCTCCCAAGGGTGGCAGAGATCCAGCTCGGGCAGCTCGCTGGCCATCAGCTCGGCATCGGCCAGACCGGTGCACTCATCCTTCGAGGTGTAGCGGGCAAAGTTGCAGGCGGCACTGACTGTCTCGCGCAGAGCCGCCGGACTCATGTCCGAGGTACTGGCGGAGCCCTTACGCTGGCCGAAATAGACGGTCACCCCCATGCCGTTGTCGCGGGTGTGCTCGATGGTCTCCGGCTCACCCAGGCGCACCGTCAGGGAGAGCCCCGCGTCGCTGCTGACACCCGCCTCGGCGGCGCTGGCCCCCTGGCGTTTGGCCTCGGCCAATACCTCCTGGACGGTGGCTTCCAGGCGCTGCTGACGTTGTTCAATATCATTCATCTGCTTAGATCTGATTCTGTCTGTTTCGATAGGATCGGCAAGTGCTGGCACTGCATTCAGGTACCGGTCCCGCCCACGGTCAGCTCATCCAGCTTGAGGGTCGGCTGGCCAACGCCCACCGGCACACTCTGCCCCTCTTTGCCGCAGACTCCGATGCCTGGATCGAGCTCCAGGTCGTTGCCGACCATGCTGATCCGGGTCATCGCCTCCGGGCCGTTGCCGATCAGGGTGGCGCCCTTCACTGGCACGGTCACCTTGCCGTTTTCGATCAGGTAGGCCTCGCTGGCGGAGAACACAAAGCGCCCTGAGGTGATGTCCACCTGGCCGCCACCGAAGTTGACCGCATACAGCCCCCGCTCCACCGAGGCGATGATCTCCTGCGGATCGTGCTCACCGGGCAGCATATAGGTGTTGGTCATGCGCGGCATCGGCAGATGGGCGTAGGATTCGCGTCGGCCGTTGCCGGTCGATTCCACCCCCATCAGGCGGGCGTTGTGGCGATCTTGCATATAGCCCTTGAGGATACCGTTTTCGATCAGCACCGTGTTCTGGCTCTCCACCCCCTCGTCATCGATGGAGAGCGAGCCGCGCCGCCCCGGCAGGGTGCCATCGTCCACGACCGTGCAACAGCTGGAGGCGACCTGTTCGCCAAGCCGACCGCTGAAGGCGGAGGTGCCCTTGCGATTGAAATCCCCCTCCAGACCGTGGCCCACTGCCTCGTGCAGCAACACCCCGGGCCAGCCAGGACCGAGCACCACCGGCAGGACGCCGGCCGGCGCGGCCACCGCCTCCAGGTTAACCAGCGCCTGGCGCACCGCCTCACGGGCGTAACCAAGCGCGCGCTCCTCATCCAGCAGGAACTGGAAACTAGCGCGGGCGCCGCCACCGCTGGAGCCCTGCTCGCGACGCTCGCCCTGCTCGACGATGACGTGCACATTGAGCCTGACCAACGGCCGCACGTCTGCGTTCAGGCGACCCTCGAGATCGGCCACCATCACCACGTCGTGGGCCCCCACCAGGCTGACGATCACCTGCTTGACCCGCGGATCTTGCTTCCTCGCCTCGGCATCGACCCGCCGCAGCAGATCGATCTTCTCTGCCTCGCTGAGGCTCGGCAGCGGATTGATCGGCGCATAGAGCTGCCGCGACACCGGCACACTGCTGACCTTCACCGAGCCCTCGGTGCCGCTGCGCACGATCGCCCGGGCCGCCTTGGCGGCATTAATCAGAGCCGGAAACTGCAGCTCATCGGAGTAGGCAAAGCCGGTCTTCTCTCCGCTGATGGCGCGGATGCCTGCACCCTGGGAGATGTTGTGGGCGCCCTCCTTGATCAGCCCATCCTCCAGCACCCAGGACTCCAGTCGGCTCGACTGAAAGTAGATGTCAGCGGCATCCACGCCGCTGCCGCTCAGCTCTGCCAGCATCCGTTCGAGATCCCGCTCGGCCAGGCCGGCAGGTTCGAGGATCGACTGGTTGGCGATTTGAATCAGTTCAGACATGCTTCTCCGACGGCCTGCGACGCATCGCCGAGGCACTCAAGCTGTAGTGAAAGAGAGAGGTGGGGCGGCAGCTCAAACAATCTCGTCGCGACGGTGTTTGATGGTCGGAAAGCTGCGGCGGATTGTATCCTGATAGTCCCGGTCGAGCACGCAGCTCACCGAGCCGGTGCCGCGCGGCACCTGGGCCAGGATCGTGCCCCAGGGATCGACGATCATGCTGTGGCCGTGGGTCTCGCGGCCATTCACATGGTATCCGCCCTGGGCCGCGGCCACGACAAATGCGAGGTTTTCGATGGCGCGGGCGCGCACCAGGGTCTGCCAGTGAGCCTTGCCGGTGATCGCGGTGAAGGCGGAAGGGATGACAAATACCTCCGCCCCCAGTTCAAGCAGACGGCGGAACAGTTCGGGAAAGCGCAGATCGTAACAGACCGCCACGCCGAGCCGGCCAAATGGGCTATCTACCACCACCGCCCGCTCACCGGCCTCAATGGTGGCCGACTCCTGATAATGCTCGTCTGCCTCCAGCAGGTCCACATCAAACAGGTGAATCTTGTCGTAGTGCGCCACCTGTTGGCCCGCGCTGTTGAAGACGATACAGGCGGCGCGCACCTTGGAGGCCACCTTAGCGCGCATCGGGATGGTGCCGCCGACAATCCAGACCCCATAGCGGCTCGCCATCTGGCTGAGAAATTCCTGCAGTGGACCGTCACCCTGCGCCTCAGCAAGGGTGCACATATCCCGATCGTGCTCGCCCATGAAGGCAAAGTTCTCCGGCAACACAACCAGACCGGCACCACTCTCTGCCGCCTCTGCGATCAGGCGCTCAGCCTCCAGCAGGTTGGCGCTGACATTTGGACTGGTTGCCATCTGGATGGCGGCGATCTTGCTTCTGTTCTGACTCATAAACTACCTGTGAAACGCTCTCTCCTGCCGTGCCCCGGCAGACAGGCGGTTGTCCAGTGGCCGGGCCGGCAGACCAGATTATCTCTGGTCATGTTGCGGGTCTCCCCGAAAAGCCCGCAGGATAGCATCATTGGCTTGAGGCGAACCAGCACAGGCCCAGGCCGATGGCAGATTAGAGGCTACCGGCCCCCTATGGCAACTCTGTCTCATCAAATTCCGCTACCGGAGTACGTTCGATCTTCTCGAAACGAGGCTTGTCCCAGCTGCCGCTGACCCGGTACTCCACCCGGGCAATCCTGTCGACCCCCTCGCCGATCAGCGGCTGCGCAATCATCAGGGCGATCCCCACCGACGGATTGAGTGCCAGCGCCCCGAACAGCGGCAGGGTCGAACTGACCCGCGGTGTGACCCTCACCAGCTGCTCATAGTCCTGTGTCTTCAGTCCGGTACGACCGCTGATGTCGATACGCGCCACCGGGCTCTCGAGCCGCAGGTTTTCAGTATAGGCATTGCCCTGTTTCAGGTCGAACTGACCGCTGATGCCCTCAAAGATAAAGCCCCCAGGTGTGATGTCACTGAAATCGAGGGTCAGACGGTTGATCAGGCCGCGCAGACTGAATAGCGCAATCACCCCTCCCATGCCAGGGTCCACATCCAGCACCGAGCCTGGCCCCACATTCAGGGAAAACTCACCCTCCAGATCCGCCAACGAAAGGTCCAGCGGTGACCGTTCTGCCCGCAGATTGGCCTGCAGTGCCAGCGAGGCCTTCTCGATGGTGGCACTGATCCCCAGATCCGACAGCAGCTGCCCCAGATTGGCGGCATTCCCGGTCACCTGATAGGCGCTGCTGTCTCTGCTGCCGCGCCTCGACCAGTGGCCGGTGGCGAGCAGTTCCAGGCGCTCACCGTTCAGCGCAAAGCGATCAAGCTGCAGCCCATCCGGGGTCTTGCTCCACTTCATCTCTACCCGACCAAACGCTCGTCCGTTGATCTGCAGCTGCTCCACCTCCAGATTGAGCCCCGGCAATTGTCGCGGGTCGACCACTGCAGAGGGCGCTGCCGACACCTGCTCTGCCTCCGGCTCATCAGCAAACCAGTGCGAGGTCTCGAGGCTCCACAGCTTGAATCGCCCATACAATGGCTCGCTCTCCAACACCGTGGGGATGCGCAGGCCGCCATCCATCTTGTCCGACTGCAACTGCAACCACCAGGCATCATCCATCTGTGTGATCTGCAGATGGGCATCGTGCTGTTCAACTCCCGCCAGCTTGAGCTGCTCGATCTGCAGGTCGAGGGATTCGAGCAAGCCTTCCTGATGTCCGGGACTCTGCCAGTGGGACGACAGTTGCCGCATCCACTGATCGAGATCAAGCTCGTTGAGCCGGCCTCGCACCTGCAGCCCCGGCTGTGCTGGCAGGCGTGGCGCTGCACCACCCACGACGATCTCGCCGCGCTCGATCCGCCCCTCCGCCCCCCCCGCCAGATGCGCCTTCAGTCTGGGGCCATACTCCGCCTGCAGTTCAAACCGTTCATCGGCCTGAAACTCAAACAACAACTTGAGCGGGCGACGCTCTCCGGCCTGCTTGCCCAGCGGCTGCGGCTGATCGACAGCCAGGCCTCGCAGTTCCGACTCAAGCGACAGGCGCAGTGGCGTTTCGGCAGCCTCGGCGTGGGCGATATCGAGCACCAGACGAGCCTCGCTGCTACCTGTGAGTGGGTAGTCCNGCCAGCTGCGGAAACTGTCGTTGCAATTGTTCCACCCGCAGCGGCAGGGCGATCTCGACGCGGCTGCGCGGCCCATCTGCATCCGTCTGTGGCAACACGTTGACCTGTACCGACTCGCCAAACAGCCGCGCCTGGATATCCTGCCCCTGTAGCTTGTGCTGATCGATGATCAGGCGCCCCTCGACCGACTCCAGCGCCAGATCCCACTGTTCCACACCCAGCCTGGCGTTTTCCAGATCGACCACGCCGTTGAAACGAAACGGTTTGCTCTCCAGCAACGGCACGTTGAAATTGAGGCTCAAACGACACTCTCCACCCAGCTTCAGCTGCTTGAGAAATCGCTCGAAATGAGCCTTCAAGGGAGTTTCGCCCAACACCCGGGCGGCATCATTGAAGGGCCCCTCCAGGCTCACGCGAATCTGCACCTCGTCGGCCCGATCCAGCTCATCAATCACCACCCGGCCGGTGGTGAGCTGGCTGTCGAGCAGGCGCCCCTCGTAGAGTCGAATCTTCAGGCTATTGTTGAGGAAGTGTACCTCGGCAGTGGCCTCTTCGATGCGCGGCCACTCCGGCATATAGTCCAGCACCGCCTGTTCAACACCGAACAGCACCTCGAAGCGCCCCTCCTGGCCGGTAAAAGGGAAGCGATCGAGCGGCCCATAGAGCAGAAACGAGCCAGCAGTCACCTGACCGCCGACGATGGCTCGGTCGAGCCAATCGGTCAGTTCCGGCGGCATGATCCGGGTCGGCAGGTAGCGACTCTTCTCCGCCCCATCACCATTCCAGAAGTCGGCCTGCATATCGAGCAGCGGCACACCGCCCGCCAAGGGCACCTGAATATCGAGTCGAGAGAGTGTCTCAACATGAGGGGTTTTCATGTAGAGATGGGAGCTGCTGAGGCGCAGCATCTCACCGGGGCGGAGGTGCCATTCCAGTTCGCCCTTGAGTCGGCTCGCCTGCAGCGGGGTGCGGAACAGGTCACCGAAATCGGCGCTGAACTGGTCCGACTCCAGCCACACCCTGCCACCTTGGTCACCACCGGCGAACTCCAGCCGCAGCCCCTCCAGCCCCGGTATCTGCTGCCAGGCAGTATGTCTGTAGCTAGTCAGGCGGCCTCGGGTCTGCCAACGTGGTGGGCCCTGATCGGGCAGATCCAGCGCAAAGCGGAAGCGGCTCATATCACCCTGTGGAGAGAGCCCAAGCAGCACCTTGAATGCCTCGGCATCGGGCGCCAGAAACAGCGCAGCAAACTCCGACACATCTTTTACAGAGAGATAGTCGGCCCCGGCGCGTAATCGCACCGCCTGCCGGTCGCGTACCCACTCAAGACTGTACCGACCCGGCGGCCAGAGCCGACTGTTACGCACCAGGGTCAAATGATTCAGGTCGAGGCGCCAGCCCTGCGGCAACTTCCGCCAGTCGATTTTGGCCGAGAGGTTTTCCAGCCCCAGATGCTGAATTGGCTCTCCTCCGGAGATCAGCAGATCCCGCAGCTCCCAGTCACCCGTCACCTGCTGCAGCCGGCTCTGCTCCACATCGCCCCACAACTGCAGTCGCAGCGCCCCATCCCCCACCTGGTAACCAGCCGGCTGCAGCGCAGCCGGTAGATGCGCCAAGTTCAACCCCTCTGCTAGCAGGTAGATCTGGCCATCCAGGAGGAGCTGCTTTCCGCCCCGCTCATGCAGGTCGGCGATCAGGCGGATCTCACCCCGGCTCTTGCTGTCGAGCCCGGCCCTGAGGATGAACTGGTGCTCCCTGCCCCGGTTACGCAGCTCCATATCGATATCGTAGATGCGCAGCGGCGGGACTGAACCGCTCTCCTTGACCCAGTAGAATTCTGACTCTAGCAGGCGCAGGCTGCTGTGGCGCAGAAACGGCAACCTCAGGTCGCCCTGCCCAGACGCCGAGGATGTGAGCCCACCCTGCAGCTCAATCCGGCCATCCGATCGCTCCACCAACAGCAGGCGGGTGTCGCGCAGCTCCACATGGCCGAGGCGTATCTCACCCGCCAGCAGACTGCCGACCAGATCGAGGTCGACCCGTACCTCACCGACCCGCAGCAGGGTCTCGCGCCCCTGCTCATCCATCAGATCGACCTGCCTGAGAACCAGCGCAAGATGGGGACCAAGGATCTTCACGTTGACCTGCTCGAACTGCACCGGCACCCCGGCCGTCTCGCTCACCAGCGCCTGGATATCCTCCCGCAAGGGCTCCAAGTCGAGCTGCGGCAGAATCAGGCGCAGCAGACTAAGCAGGATCGCCAGCGCGATGATTACGCTGCAGCCGAGATAGGAGATGGGAGAGGCGAGGATTTTTAGGCGCTTGGGCATCGCACAGGCGTCAAATCAGGACCACATCGAAGTGTTCCTGGCCATAGAGTACTTCCGCCTGTAGTCTGATCGGTCGTCCAATGAACTGCTCCAGCTCCGCCAGATGGCTCGCCTCCTCGTCGAGCAGCCGGTCGATCACCTCCTGAGAGGCGAGCACCAGTAGCGACTCCACATCGAACTGCCGCGCCTCGCGCAGAATCTCGCGAAAGATCTCGTAACAGATCGTCTCCGCGGTCTTGGTCGAACCACGTCCGGCACAGCAGGGGCAGGGCTGGCAGAGGATGTGCTCGAGGGACTCACGGGTGCGCTTACGGGTCATCTCCACCAGTCCCAGGGAGGAGACCTCGGTGATGTGGGTGCGCGCATGATCGTGGGAGAGACAGCGTTCCAACGCCCGCAGTACCTGACGGCGATGCTCCGGGTCGGTCATGTCGATAAAGTCGATGATGATGATGCCGCCCAAGTTGCGCAGCCGTAGCTGGCGGCAGATCGCCTGGGCCGCCTCCAGGTTGGTCTTGAAGATGGTCTCCTCGAGGTTGCGATGGCCGACAAAGGCGCCGGTATTGACATCGATGGTGGTCATCGCCTCGGTCTGGTCGATCACCAGATGCCCGCCCGACTTGAGCTGCACCTTACGCTCCAGCGCCTTCTGGATCTCATCCTCCACGCCGTAGAGCTCGAACACCGGACGCTCGCCAGGATAGTATTCGACCTGCCGCTTGATCTCCGGGATGAACTGCTGCACAAACTCGATCGCCTTGCCGTGCGTCGAGCGGGAGTCGATGCGCACCTTCTCCACATCGGGCCCGACCAGATCACGCAGCGAGCGCAGCGCCAGCGGCAGATCCTCATGCACCAGTTCGACGCCCTGGACGTTGCGCACCCGCTCCTGGATCGAGGCCCACAGCCGCGAGAGAAAACGCATGTCGGCCTGCAACGCCTCGCTGGAGGCCCCCTCCGCCGCGGTGCGGGCAATGAAGCCGCCTTGCCGTTCCTCGTCCGGCAAGGCGCTGAGCTGCTCGCGCAAGCGGGCGCGCTCCGCCTCATCCTCGATCTTCTGGGAGATGCCAACAGTACCCAGTGAGGGCATGAAGACCAGATAGCGGGATGGGATCGAGATGTTGGTGGTGAGGCGCGCGCCCTTGGTACCAAGTGGGTCCTTTAGCACCTGCACGATGACCGGCTGCCCCTCCCGCAGCAGCTCGCTGATCGACTCATAACGCGACTCGCCGTTACCATTGCCTCTGCCACCATTGGCATGGTTAATGTCGGAGGCGTGCAGAAAGGCGGCGCGCTCCAGGCCGATATCAACAAACGCCGCCTGCATGCCCGGCAGCACTCGGCACACCTTGCCTTTATAGATGTTGCCGACCAGCCCCCGATTGCCGGTGCGCTCGATGATGATTTCCTGCACCACGCCGTTTTCGATCACCGCCACGCGGGTCTCAGGGGGTGTCACATTGATCAGGATCTCTTCACTCATATTCAGACACTACCCGTTACTATTATTGTTGCCCAACAGAGGCAGCGCTGCTTGCCGCAGCAGCTCACCGGTCTCATGGAGCGGTAGCCCCATCACCCCGGAGTAGCTACCCTGCAGCTCGGTGATAAACAGTGCGGCCAGGCCCTGGATCCCGTAGGCCCCGGCCTTATCCAGCGGCTCGCCGGTCTCCCAATAGGCCTCAATCTCTGACAGCGCCAACGCGCGGAAGGTCACCCGGCTCTGGCTGAGCATCGCCTGTTCGCCCCGCGCATCGGCCAACGCCACCCCGCTGAGGACCAGGTGACTGCGCGCCGAGAGCCGCTGCAACATGGCGATGCCATCGGCTCGGTCGACCGGCTTGCCAAGGATCTGCCCATCGACGATCACTGCCGTGTCGGCAGCCAATACCGGCAGCTCCAGCTGCTGGCCCTGGGCGCGGCGCGCCGCAACCACCTTCTGCCGCGCCAGACGCAACACATACGCTTGCGGGGCCTCGTCGGCCAACGGTGTCTCGTCGATCTCCACATCGATCTGTTCAAAATCGACGCCGATCTGCCGCAGCAGTTCCGCGCGCCGTGGTGAGCGGGAGGCGAGAATAATCTGCGCTGCCGCCACCCTAGGGCCTATTCACACTAAGAAAATCACCGCAACGGTGGCCATTTTTTCGCAAGACAAAGCACCGCGAATGCCGTGTGGTTAGTCTGCACAAATGAGTGGTAACGCCGAATTGCGGAAAAATGGCCCCGTCCCTTCGGGTTGCGCCTGAAATCAGGCCAGGCATTGCTCGTCGCTCATTTAGTCTCACTAAACTTCTCTCCTTGCGCCTTGCCTGGCCTGATTTCAGGTGGCAACGCGACGATTTTCTTAGTGTGAACAGGCCCTAATCAAGCCCGGTGGTAGGGGTGGTTGCGCAACAGGCTCCAGCCGCGGTAGAGCTGCTCTGCCAGCAGCACCCGCACCAACGGATGGGGCAGGGTCAGGGCGGAGAGCGACCAGCGTTGCTCGGCACACGCCTGACATGCCGGCGCCAACCCCTCCGGACCGCCCACCAGCAGCGCCAGATCCCGGCCATCGGCCATCCAACGCTCCATCTGCTGCGACAGCGCCTCGGTGCTCCAGCTACGCCCCCCCACTTCCAGCGCCACCACCCGGCACCCCTTGGGGATCGCCTTCAGCATGCGCTCACCCTCATCTCTCAAGGTGCGGCGAATATCCGCCCCCTTGCCGCGGTGGCCTGGGGCGATCTCCACCAGTTTGAGCGCACACTCGCCCGGCAGGCGGCGAGCATACTCCTGGTAACCCTCATCCACCCAACGGGGCATGCGGTTGCCCACAGCGATCAAATAAATATTCATGGCGGACCCTATTCTATTGGAGTTGCTCGCTTTGATCCGGAGTTTTTGCCCATTTTCCGCCCCGAAACCTTGAAATGGCAGGGACACTGCCAGCACCGGACGCAACTTTGGAGCTAGCCGATCTCAGCCAGCAGACCCTCCATCATCCCCGCCGCCTGTCCCAGATAACCACCACCAAACATGTTGAGATGGTTGAGGATGTGGTAGAGGTTGTAGAGGCGCTTGCGCACCGGATAGCCTGGATCGAGGGGCCAGGCCTCCTGATAGGCGGCGTAAAAATCCCGGCTGAACCCGCCAAACAGCCCAGTCATCGCCAGATCCGCCTCACGATCACCGTAGTAGACCGCTGGATCGAAGATCACCGGATTGCCTGCCTGATCGTAGGCGAGGTTGCCGCCCCACAGGTCGCCATGCAGCAGGGAGGGGACCGGGGCATGCTCGATCAGCACCGGAAACTGCTCCAGCAGACGTTCGCCCAGCGGCTGCAGGACCCGACCGTAGCCGTTCTGCTCCGCCAGCTGAAGTTGAAAGCCGAGGCGCTGCGCCCGCCAGAAATGGATCCAGTCGTGGTGCGGGGCATTCTGCTGCGGGGTGGAGCCGATGGTGTTGTCCCTGATCCAGCCGAAGCGGGCATCGCTGCAGCGATGCATCTGCGCCAGCTGACGCCCGGCTAGGGCGGCACTACTGCCGCCAGCATGGCCCATCTCGATATATTCCAATACCAGATAAGCCTGCCCAGAGGCGACGCCGTGACAGATCGGGCGCGGCACCCGAAGCGTATCGCTGGCTGCCAGCGCCTGCAGACCGTCAGCCTCCGCCTCGAACATGGCGATCAGGGAGGCGCTATTGAGTTTGAGAAAAAAGCTGCGCTCGCCGTCGCGCAGCCGTTGCGTAGTGTTGATACAGCCTCCGCCGATACCATTCGGCGGCAGCGGATCGAAGGCTTCACCTGTGACCTGGGCGATCTGTTCTGCAATCTGCTGCCAGGCTGACATCAATCACCTCAAAAGTGCGGATTAAAGATGAAAAAACCACCACGGAGCACTTTTTGTGCTCCTCGCTGGCAGCGAAGCATATTCCCACAGGGGTCATAAGTTGTCTAACAACAACAAGATAGGGAACGCAGCCGAATACGCCTTGAGGATCGGATGAGGGTGTTTATTCACACGCCATTCCACAACAGCCTCGCATTTGTCAATAGATTGACGCATACTGCGATTGGTCGATCTATCTCATTGATATTTATGGATTTAACACTTTTGACCAATAATCGAGCAATTTCCCGAAAGCCTTTGTTTTCGCGACCTTAGGAGTTTTTCACAGAGAAAATCCACAACTTTATCCACAGGAAGTGTGGATAAGCGTCCTCTCGACACTCAAGCGTGGCGAGGTTTTTTGGCGAAAAAACAACAGGCCATGCTAGGCTCCGCCTCATGCAACCTCAGCGCTTTCTCCGCGTCGTCCTGCCCGGTCCGCTCGATCAGAGCTTCGACTATCTCCCGCCAGACCCTGCCCCCTTCCAGGCGCAACCTGGGGTGCGTCTTCTGGTGCCATTTGGCCGCCAAAAGCGCTGCGCCATCCTGCTTGAGAACAGCAGCGAATCGGCGGTCGACCACTCACGGCTGAAGCCCGCCCTGCAACAGCTTGACGAGAGCCCCCTGCTGCTGGAGCCGGATCTCAAGCTGCTGCGCTGGGCCGCCAGCTACTACCAGCACCCATTGGGCGATGTGATCTTTCACGCCCTGCCAAGCCGCTTGCGCAGCGGCCGCAGTATCCAACGCGCTCAACCGGAGGGTTGGCGAATCTCCGCACTGGGAGAGCAGCAAGATCCCGACTTACTCACTCGGGCACCACGTCAGCGGCAACTGCTAAAGCTGTTTGCTGCACATCCCGCAGGGCTTAGCAGAGAGCAGCTGAAGCGGCAGTTCGGTGAGGCGCTCTCGGCATTGCGCAGCCTGCAGCAGAAGGCCTGGATCGAACCCTGCACCCTGCATCCCACGCAGCCGCCAGACACTCCAATCAGCGGCCCAACGCTCACCTCCTATCAACAGCAGGCGGTGGAGAGGGTCAGCAGCGCCTTCGGGGGGTTTCAGGCCTTTCTGCTCGATGGGGTCACCGGCAGCGGCAAGACAGAGGTCTATCTCAAACTGATCGAACAGCTGCTCACCGGGGATGGCCAGGTGCTGGTGCTGGTGCCAGAGATCGGCCTCACGCCGCAGCTGACACGCCGCTTCGAGCGACGCCTTGGATGTCGCATCACCCGCCTCCACTCCGCTCTCTCCGAGGGCGAGCGGGAGGAGGGCTGGCACGCCGCACGGCTCGGCGAGAGCCAGCTGATCATCGGCACTCGCTCGGCGATCTTCGTCCCGCTGCCCCGGCTGCGCCTG
Organism: endosymbiont of Riftia pachyptila (vent Ph05); assembly: GCF_000224455.1. Classification (NCBI taxonomy): domain Bacteria; kingdom Pseudomonadati; phylum Pseudomonadota; class Gammaproteobacteria; species endosymbiont of Riftia pachyptila. Next base: position 10,543 of record NZ_AFOC01000016.1, on the reverse strand, counting down.
ATCATCGTCGACGAGGAGCACGATCTTTCACTCAAGCAGCAGGAGGGGTTCCGCTACTCCGCCCGGGATCTGGCCGTAGTACGGGCACAGCAGAACAACTGTCCGCTGCTGCTGGGCTCCGCCACCCCCTCCCTGGAGAGCCTGCAAAATGTCGAGCTGGGACGCTATCAACAGCTGTCACTGCCGACCCGCGCCGGCAGCGCGCAGTTGCCTGAGATCCGCCTGCTCGACACCAGCCGCATCAGGCTCGAGGCCGGCCTCTCGCCCCAGCTGATCGAGCAGATCGCAGCGACACTCGAACAGGGCAATCAGGCGATGCTGTTTCTCAATCGGCGTGGCTTCGCCCCGGTGATCACCTGCCATGCCTGTGGCTGGATCTCCGATTGTCCGCGCTGTGATGCCCGCATGACCCTACACAAGTCATCCAACCTGCTCTGGTGTCACCACTGCGGTCATCAACATCGCCAGCCAGCCCACTGCCCCGACTGCGGCAGCAGCGAGCTACGCCCACTGGGGCAGGGCACAGAGCGCATCGAAGATCTCCTGCAGAGACGTTTTCCCGAGGTTGCACTGGCGCGCATCGACCGTGACTCAACTCGCCGCAAGGGCAGCCTGGAGCACTATCTCAAGGCGATCCGGCGGGGCGACTATCCGTTGCTGATCGGCACCCAGATGTTGGCTAAAGGGCACCACTTTCCGAACGTCGCACTAGTCGGGATCATTGATGTGGACCAGGGGCTGTTCAGCGCCGACTATCGTGCTCCCGAGCGCACCGCCCAGCTGATCATCCAGGTCGCGGGCCGCGCCGGTCGCGGCGACCACCCAGGACGGGTGTTGATCCAGACCCGTTACCCGGACCATCCACTGCTGCAGACGCTGGTGCAGCAAGGCTATGCCGCGTTTGCCCGGGAGGCGCTGCAAGAGCGCCAGCTGGCACAGCTACCGCCGTTCAGCCACCAGGCACTGCTACGCGCTGAGGCGAATCAGGCCGAGCTGCCGCTCGCTTTTCTACAGCGTGCGGCCGAACTGGAGCGACAGGCAGCACAGAGCCGAGGCATCGAGCTGTGGGGGCCGGTACCCGCGCCGATGGAGCGGCGCGCCGGCCGCACTCGCGCCCAGCTGCTGATCCAGGCGGGCGAGCGTCGTCTGCTGCAGGGGTGGCTGAGCGGCTGGCTGAAGCAGCTCCGCGATCTCCCCGAAGCCAGGCGGGTACGCTGGTCGATCGATGTGGATCCGCAGGAGATGCTCTGACCACCCACCAAGCGCACATCTCAAACACCATTCAAGGGTACTACTCAAGAAAAAGCCCCATCAGACGCCAATGATTGGCAACTTCTGCTTCATCTCCAGCGAAAACGGGACCTCCTGATGCCATTCAATCTCCATAGCCTGAAAACCCGCATGATCCTGTTGCTAAGCCTCGGCGCTATACTTATCGGAGTGGCGACAACGTACGGTTTTTTTACCCTTTCACATGTGCTCAACGCCTACGATCACGCCATCAGTGTGCAGTTCAGAAATGAACGTGAGGCACTGCTTCTGCAGTCCGATTTCAAAAAACAGGTGCAGGAGTGGAAAAACGTACTGCTGCGCGGCCACCAGTCCGACTCCATGAGTAAATACTGGGGCCGGTTTGAGGCATTGGAGAAACAGATCAGCGAACGCGCCCACAAGCTCGCCAAATCGTTACAAAATCCACAGGCCCAGCGCCTGATCCAGGCCTTTATTGAAGACCATCAAGCCCTCCGCTCCACCTATCGAAATGGCCTTGCACAATTCAAGGCAACTGGCTTCGACCCCAAGGCGGGCGACATGGCAGTCAAGGGGATAGACAGGCCTCCCACCAACCGACTGATAGAGGCCGCCAAACTGATCGCAGCCGATGCACAGGACAAGACCCAGACGCTCAAGGCGGATGGAGAGTCGGCCATGGTCTGGAGCCTGATTTTATCTGGAATCACCACCGCTATGGTCGCGATTGCAATGCTCCTGATCATCCAGCAGACCGTCGTCAGACCAACCCGGCAGCTCTCTATCTGTCTGCAACGTTTTGCCAGTGGCGACTTCACCCCCGTCACCATCGAGCCGCGTAATGACGAGTTTGGCGATCTGGCAACCTCCGCGTCTGAGTTGCGCACGCAGATGGGAAATCTGATTAGCCAGGTCCACAGCTCCATCAGCGAACTCTCTGACTCTGCTAGCCAACTCTCTCAAGCCACCCGTGAGTCTGGCGAGGGCATGCAACGTCAGCAGGCGAAAACCGCCCAGGTCGCCCAGGCGATGGATCAGATGGCAGTCAGTGTGCAGCAGGTTGCGACCAGCGCCGTCAACGCAGCCGAGGCGGCACGTCAGGCCAACAGTGCCGTCGACGAAGGCAGAAATGTTGTCGAGAAATCCATCCAATGCATCAGTGGACTCGCCTCCGAAGTTGAATCTGCCTCTGCGGTAATCCACCGACTGGAAACGGATGCAGGCAATATTGGCTCTGTGCTCGACGTGATCAAGGGAATCGCTGAACAGACCAACCTGCTGGCCCTGAATGCCGCTATCGAAGCGGCTCGGGCAGGCGAGCAGGGACGGGGCTTTGCGGTAGTGGCGGATGAGGTGCGCACCCTAGCGGGACGTACGCAGGAGTCCACCAGCGAGATCCAGGCGATGATCGAACAACTGCAGAACGGCACCAGCGAGGCAGTACGAGTCATGGAAGAGAGCCGCGAAAGAGCAGAACAGAGTGTCGATCAGGCCGCCCGCACCGGCGAATCCCTGACAGCGATCGCCGACTCGGTCCACTCGATAACCGAGATGAACAACCAGATCGCCACCAGTGCCGAACAGCAGAGCATTGCGACCAACGAGATCCACCAACACATCAGCTCCATCAATCAGGTGGCCGAACAGAGCGCGCGCATTGCTCAGGAGACCGCCCGCTCTGGCGCAGGATTGGTAGGGGTGGCGCAACGGCTCGAGACCCTGACGACAAACTTCAGGACCTGAATCCACCGCCTCATCTGGCGTTATGGATCTGCCTGTCATCGCCTCGCAGCTCTTCTTGCAGATCATAGCGCTGGGTGAAGATCTGCTCGATCTCGCCCACCTCGATCACTCTACGCTGTTGCAAATAGGCGGTGCATTGCGAGGTGCGGACCACCTTTTCTTTTTTCATCTCATCTGGGTGTGAGTAACTTAGGGAGCCCCTGATCAAGTCTGGACAGCAAACTGGCGACGCTTCACTGCACCCTTTTTTATCCATTCGCACCCGACCAGTTTAAGAATACGCTGCCGCTGCCGACCATATGAGGTGCATAAACCTGTGGGGCGGGGAGGAGCGTTGCCATGAGAAAAAGCCTGTTTTGGGGACTCTTTTTTCCGATTCTAGGTGTCTTCGCCATTGGACTGGCACTGGTCACTTGGTACATCCCGATATTGGTAAAACAGAATGCCGAAATGGAAGCCCTGGCGGTGGCCAAGACCATGGTCAACCAGTTCAAGACCCTGCGCAGCTACTACACCCGCAACGTAATCGGAAAGGTAGTGGGCAAGGGCGGACTCAATGCCTCCATCAATCACCACAGCGAGTCCGATAGCATTCCCCTGCCCGCCACCATGATCCACGACCTCAGCGCCCTGCTGAAAGACCAGGGCACCCAAATCAAACTCTACTCGGCTTTCCCCTTTCCCAACCGGAAGAGCCGCACCCTGGATAGTTTCCAACGGGATGCCTGGGAGCGCTTGATCAAGACCCCTGACACACCGGTCACACGCACCGAACAACGGGGCGACCGTACATTCGTCCGGGTCGGCATCGCCGATCTCATGGTTGCCGACGCCTGTGTTGCCTGCCACAACTCCCATCCGGACACCCCGAAAAACGACTGGCGCAAGGGCGATGTCCGCGGCGTGCTCGAGATCGAGATGCCCATCGACGAGCAACTCGCCAACGGTGCCCGCATTAGCAACTACCTGACGCTCACACTGCTCCTGCTGGCCACGGTTATGCTCGGTACCCTCTACTTGGTGTATCGCGCCACCATCGGCAACAAGCTCGAAGCCGTGATCGACGCATTGCAGGAGATCGCCGCCGGTGATGGCGATCTGAGCCGACGACTCGACACCGAAGGTGAACACGAAACAGCTCGCATCGGGCAGGCATTCAATCTCTTTGTGGAAAAGCTGCAGCACACCGTCGGCAACATCACCTCTCTCGGCGACCAGCTTACCGGCAGTGCGCAGCAGTTGGCAGATGTCAGCCGGACCAGCAGCGCCACCTTGGCACAACAGGAACAGGAGACGGTCCAGGTGGCCAATGCAGTTGAGCAGATGTCCATGGCCACCCAGGAAATTGCCCGCAGTGCTACCAGCGCCGCCGATGCAACGGACGACACGCTTAACGCGACCCGAGCCGGGCAGGATCTGATGCAGAAAAACATGCAGGTAACGCAACAATTGTCACAAGAGATTCAGCAAGCGACCGAAGCACTCTACCAACTGACGACCGATAGTAAAGAGATCGGTAGTGTGCTGGCAGTCATTCGCAGTATTGCCGAACAAACCAATCTACTGGCCCTGAACGCTGCTATCGAAGCGGCACGGGCCGGCGACCAGGGCCGGGGGTTTGCAGTGGTGGCGGACGAGGTGCGGACCCTGGCCGGCCGCACCCAGGAGTCCACAGAGGAGATCCAGCAGATGACCACCCGCCTACAGGAGGCGACCGGCGCCACGGTACAGGCTATGGACAAGAGCCGTTCCAGCGCTGACGCCACACTTGCCCTGGCCGGCGAAGTTGCCGATCACCTGACCCATATCACGGAATCGGTGGAAACCATCACCAGCCTGAACACCCAGGTCGCTGCCGCCTCCGAACAGCAGGGCCAGATGGTGGGCGCGGTCAACCGGAGCCTCACCGGGATCAGCCAATTGTCCCAGACCTCGGCTAAAAACGCCTGCCAGGTCGACGCCGAGGTGAATACACTGCACCAGCTGACCAATCAGCTGAAAGAACTGACCAACCATTTCAAACTTTGACCGAAACACGCGGTGGCCAGCGATATTACCGGCCACCAGAATCCGGTTTTGTGTCGCCCCGCCACACCTCATTCCTGCTATTATTGATCGTTTGATCTCAAAGGGTTCGGGGCCGTGATCGACTCCACGAGAGGGACCGACAAAACGCCGCCCTCCACCGCTCCGTCCCCGGGTCGACTCCGACCCCTTTCATACAGACAGGAAGAAGATGAAGCACCAGATCCAGCAGTTGGTCTCCACCGCCTTGGCACAACTCGCCAACCATGGCGTGATCCCCGCCGACGCAGTGCCCTCCCCCACCATCGAGCGCGCGCGCGATCCCCGCCATGGCGACTTCGCCACCAACGTCGCGCTGGTGCTGGCCAAGCCCGCCCGCAGTAAGCCCCGGGATCTGGCGGAGAAGCTGATGGCTGCCCTGCCCGCCTCGGCAATGATCGAAAAGACCGAGATCGCCGGGCCCGGCTTTATTAACTTTTACCTCAGCGCCGACGCCTATCACGCCCTGGTGCCGGCAATCCTGGAGCAGGGACCGGACTACGGTCGCAGCGACTTGGGCCAGGGCAAGAGGGTGCAGGTGGAATTCGTCTCCGCCAACCCAACCGGCCCACTGCACGTCGGCCACGGCCGCGGCGCCGCCTACGGCTCGGTGGTAGCGGATCTGCTCGCTGCAGTCGGTTTCGACGTGCATCGCGAATACTATGTCAACGATGCCGGCCGGCAGATGGATATCCTCGGCACCTCGGTCTGGCTGCGCTACCTGGAACTCTGCGATGAGCAGCTGACCTTCCCCTCGAATGGTTACAAAGGCGACTACGTCTGGGACATCGCTGCCACCCTGCACCGGGATCACGGCGAGACATACAAGCAGAGCGCCGACGACGTGTTTGCCGATATCCCCGCCGACGAACCCGACGGCGGCGACAAAGAAACGCATATCGATGCCCTGATCGCCCGCGCCAAACAGCTGTTGGGCGACAACCGCTACCGTTTCGTCTTCGAACTGGGGCTCAACACCATCCTTGACGACATCCGTGACGACCTCTCGCTGTTCGGCGTCAACTACGACGAGTGGTACTCCGAACGCAGCCTTACCGAGTCCGGCGCAGTGAATAAGGCGATCGAGCGCCTGCGTGGTTCCGGTCACGTCTATGAAAAGAACGGCGCACTCTGGTTCAAGTCCACCGACTACGGCGACGAAAAGGACCGGGTGGTGGTGCGGGACAACGGCCAGACCACCTACTTCGCCTCCGACATCGCCTACCACATGGACAAGCTGGAGCGCGGCTTCGAGCGGGTAATCGATATCTGGGGCGCCGACCACCACGGCTATGTGCCGCGAGTGAAGGCTGCGATGCAGGCAGTGGGGGATGACCCCAGCAAGCTCGACGTACTGCTGGTGCAGTTCGCGATCCTCTACCGGGGCGGTGAGAAGGCCCAGATGTCGACCCGCTCCGGCGAGTTCGTCACCCTGCGCGAGCTGCGCAAAGAGGTGGGGACCGACGCTGCGCGCTTCTTCTACGTGATGCGTAAGTGCGAGCAGCACCTCGACTTCGACCTGGATCTGGCCAAGTCCCAGTCTAGCGACAACCCGGTCTACTATGTGCAGTACGCCCATGCCCGGGTCTGCAGTGTGCTGAAGCAGGCCGCCGACAAGGAGATCTCTGTCGAGCCCAGCGCCGGCACCGAGAACCTGGAGCGGCTCAGCGAGGCTCACGAGCAGGCCCTGCTCAGCAGCCTCTCCCGCTACCCGGAGGTGGTGGAGACGGCGGCTCTCAACGAGGAGCCTCACCTACTGACCCACTATCTGCGGGAGCTGGCCAACGACTTCCACACCTACTACAACGCCCACAAGTTCCTGATCGAGGACGAGGCACTGCGTGACGCCCGTATCAAGCTGATCCTGGCGGCACGCCAGGTACTGCGCAACGGACTCAACCTGCTGGGAGTCTCGGCTCCAGAGAGCATGTAGACGATGGCGGACTTCAAGCATCGGGCCACTCCCAAGGAGCGGAAAAGGTCAGAGCGAAGCTGTGGACTCTGGTTCTTCTCCGGCCTGATCAGTGGCGCCTTCGTGATGGGGCTGGTATGGCTGCAGTATGGTCCGCAGATGGCGGCCGGGCAGATCCCTGGGGTTAGCAAGCAACCGGTCGCCGAGCCCAGATCAGCACCAGCGAAGCCGCCAGAGACACCCAAACCCCACTTCGATTTCTACACCATCCTGCCGGAGATGGAGGTGTTGATCCCGGAGGAGGAGATCAACGCCCCGGAGCCCGCACCTGCGGCCATACCACCCCCAGTGCAGAAGGCGCATGTTGAAACGCGCCCAGTGGCAAAAGACAAAAGCGCCTACATCCTGCAGATGGGTTCATTTCGCAAGTTCGCCGACGCCGACCGGATGAAAGCACGACTGGCGCTGATCGGCATCGAGGCAGAGATCCAGCGGGTCAGCATCAACAACAATCAGACCTACCACCGGGTGCGTAGTCGCCCCTACCCGAACCGTCAGGCGCTCAATCACGACCTGGCGCTGGCGCGACAGAATCAGATCAAGACCCTGATAATCAAGCTGAAACGTTAGCGCTGCGCCGCGGGCGACGCAGGCACCTCATTGTGAAGGGCAGCCTGGATTGAAACGGATCGGCTCGGCAGCCGGCCGATCCGCCGCATCCTTCCAAAGATAGAGCTCAGTGGTAGCCGGATCACACTTGCTGCAGCTCGAACCGCAGGCCGCCTGCGCACTAAGCCGTTCCACCTTGCCCTTGCGAATCCACTGCTCCAGCATGCCACGCGCCGCATCCGGCTCAATATCGAAATGCAGCGCAATGTCGGCCAGGCTCGCCTGCCGACGCTGCTTCAGATAGGTCTTGATCTCGGCGAGGATCATGCCCGTACCCGCCGCAACAGCGCCCTCAGATCCCGTCGCGCCCAGATCCGCAGGCCGCCAATCACCATCGCCACCAGCAACAACAGTGAGCTGATCCAGGCGATCGAACTGGCAGGGTGCAGCGAATAGCTGGCGATCTGATAGAAGAGGCTGGCACTGACATAGGCGACACCCGTGGTCCAGGCCGCAACAAAAGCGGCCCAGGCACTGCCCGCCTCACGTACGATCGCGCCGATAGTCGCCACGCAGGGAAAGTAGAGCAGAATGAACAGCAGATAGGCGAAGGCTCCAGCCTGGCCATCGAAGCGGGCCGCCATCGCGCCGAATACATCCACCTCCACCTCCTGCTTCTGCGCTGCTCCACGGGCATCGCTCAGGTCGCCCACTTGCAGGCCGAGCGGATCAAGCAGCTGATTCTTCACCTCGCCCAGGTTCTCCGGCACTGTGGCGGCGGCCTCAGCGATCGCCGCCCAGAAGTCGAACGGCTCCCCGCCGCCAGTATCCCCCGCCTCCTGCCGAGCCAGGCTAGTGTAGATCGAGTCGAGGGTGCCCACCACCGCCTCCTTCGCCAGCACGCCGGTGAATATACCCACCGTGGCTGGCCAGTTCTCCTGCTCGATCCCCATTGGTGAAAACAGCGGGGTGAGCGTCTTGCTGACTGCCGAGAGGGCCGAGTGCTCACTATCCTCGTTGCCGAATGAACCGTCGGTGCCCAAGGAATTGAGCACGTTGATCGCCAGCACCATCAGCACAATCACCCGCCCCGCCTCTTTGATGAAGAGGCGTACCCGATCCCAGGTGCGGAGCGCCACACCCTTGAGGGTCGGCAGATGGTAGGGGGGCAACTCCATCATGAAGCCAGTGCTCTCACCGGAGAGCAGGGTCTTCTTCATGATCAGGCCGGTGAGAATCGCAACAACTATGCCGATCAGGTAGAGGCCGAACACCAGGTTCTGGCCGTTGTCCGGGAAAAAGGCGGTGGCGAACAGCACATAGACCGGTAGCCGTGCGCCACAGGACATGAAGGGATTCATCAGGATGGTGAGCTTGCGCTCGCGCTCGTTCTCCAGGGTGCGGGTTGCCATCACCGCCGGTACATTGCAGCCAAAGCCGACGATTAACGGCACAAAGGCCTTGCCCGGCAGGCCGATGGAACGCATGAAACGATCCATGACAAACGCAGCGCGCGCCATGTAGCCGGTATCCTCCACCACCGAAAGGAACAGGTAGAGGGCGGCGATGATCGGAATAAAGGTTGCCACCACTTGGATGCCGCCGCCAGCGCCATCGCGAGCACCACCACCAGCCACTCGGGCAGCCCGAGCTGGCTCAACCAGTGGCCCAGGCCATCGACGAAGATGGCACCGGCAATGCCATCGAAGAAGTCGATAAAGGCCCCGCCGATGTTGATCGCGAAGAGGAACATCAGGTACATCACCGCAAGAAAAACCGGGATGCCCAGGATGCGGCTCAATACGACCCGGTCGATGCGATCACTCAGAGTCTTGCCAACCCGGCCCTGCTCCTTCAAGACCGTCTGCGACAGCGCGTGGGCATGACCGTAACGGCTGTCGGCAATATGGATGTCGGTCTCTTCACCGGCGCGCTGCTCAATCGCCTGCTGCCATTCGGCGACCTTTTGTGTCAGTGCATCATCCGCCTGATCGAGGGCGAAGCTGTCTCCTTCCAACATCTTCAGCAGCAGCCAGCGCCGCTTGGCGGTCTTATGTTGGTCGAGCATCAGGGGATCAAGATCGCTCAGCGCCTGCTCCACTGCCTCATCATGAGCCAGCGCAAAGCCACCACTCAGCTCGCCCCGGCGTAGCTGTGTCACCCCCTGCTTGAGCTGCTCCAGACCTTCACCGCTGACCGCAACGATCGGTATCACTGGACAGCCGGTCTCCTCACTCAACTTTTCGGTATCGATGCAGATACCGCGCTTGCGCGCCACATCCATCATGTTGAGCGCAATCAGCACCGGCACGCCCATCTCGAGCATCTGCACGGTGAAGTAGAGGTTACGCTCCAGGTTGGAGGCGTCGATGATATTGACGATCAGGTCGGCATCGCCAGACAACAGGTAGTCCCGCGTGACCTGTTCATCCAGGGTGGTGGCGTCCAGCGAATAGATGCCTGGCAGGTCAATGACGCTGACCTCCTCGCCATCGAGACTGAAGCGCCCCTCCTTACGATCCACTGTCACGCCGGGCCAATTGCCGGTCTTCTGACGGATCCCGGTCAGGGCGTTGAAGAGGGCTGATTTGCCGCAGTTGGGATTGCCCGCCAACGCGATAGTCAACCGAGACTCGCCCCCAGAGCGGGGTTTGCTCCGCCCGTCACCACATTCACTACAGCCCATCGCTCAGTTCCAGCCCTTCTCAGTCGGCATCCAGAGGCGCCATCATCAGCTTATCGGCGATGCCACTTCCCAGCGCCACCCGGATACCCCCGTTTGCCACCACGACACCCCGCCCACGTTGCTGTAATACCGATATCTCGGCGCCCAACGGCAGACCCAGGCTGATCAGGCGACGCAACAGCTGCCGGCCTCCCTCGACACGTTTGATCCTGGCGCGCGCCCCCACCGGCAGCGAGGCTAGGCTAATCGATTGATTGTCACACTCTCTCTCAACCATC